>JBMTLP010000198.1:0-6150 GCA_049433245.1 Pirellulales bacterium | reverse complement strand
CCCGCGCCGCCTGTGACGAGAATCCGTTTCAGGGCAGGCATGCGTTGTCTTTCTGTAAACGATGGGGGCAAACTCGGGCTGCCGACCCACCCCGTGGCGAAAGGGCAGCCGTGGTGGAAAACACCCGCGGGCTCGGCTCCCTGCGGTAGACTCCTAGTCTCGCGTACGCCTCCAAGAATCGAAACCCCGGGAGTTCCCATGCCAGAACGCATTCTTCGTCGTGACCTCCTCCAGGGACTCGCCGCAGGCGGAATTTTGACGGGGGGTGCGGTTGCGGCGGCATTGACTGCCGGCTCCGCTCGCACGGCTGAGGAGGGCGAGCGGGGAGCCCTTGGCGGCATTCGGCAGTCGATTGTGTACTGGTGTTTTCATGCGCCCAACGACAACCGCGACATTCCCAGCTGGGATATCGAGCGGATGTGCGAAGTTGCGGTTGAACTCGGCTGCAAGTCCATCGAACTTGCTCCCCGCGACACGTGGGAGACGATCAAAAAGTTCGGACTCACCTCAGCGATTGTTTCCAACGGTTCGTTCCGAAAGGGCTTTAACAACCCGCGGTATCACGACGAGTTGGTGGCCCAAACCACGAACGCGATTGATGCCGCAGCCGACGCGGGGTTTCCCTCGGTGATCACGTTCACCGGATTTAAGTGGCGTGATGCGGATGATCCAAGCAGCGGCGAGATACCGCTCGACGAGGCTGCGGCCAACTGCGTGGCCGGTCTGCGGCGGGTGATTGAGCACGCCGAGAAACGCGGCGTGACGATTTGCATCGAGCATCTCAACTCGCGAGACAGCTCGCACCCCATGAAGGGGCACCCAGGCTACCAGGGAGACGACATCGACTGGCTGGCAGACGTGGTGCGGCAGGTGGGCTCAGACCGCATGAAGATCCTGTTTGACATCTATCACGTGCAGATCATGCACGGAGATGTGATGCGAAGGCTGGAGCAACACCACGACGTGATCGGGCATGTGCACACCGCCGGCAACCCGGGGCGTGGTGAACTCGATGAGCGGCAGGAGATCTACTATCCCGCGATCATGCGAAAGCTTGTGGAGTTGAAGTACGCTGGCTTCGTCGGGCAGGAGTTCATCCCCACCCGCGATCCCTACGCTGGTCTGAGCCAAGCCGTGGCGGCCTGCGACGTCTGACGCAGAGGCGGACGACCGCAGCCATGCTTTAGGGCCTGCCTATACCGCCCTCGACGAGCACCATCCGCAGGTCAGCCACATTGGTGCCTGTGGGGCCCGTGTGCACGAGCCCGCCCGAGGACCGCAGGAGAGGAAAGGCGTCGCAGCGGCGGACAGCGTCTGCCGGTGAGAGCCGTTGGTCGGCAATTGCTGCGGCGACCGCGTCGGTGGCCACGCCGCCGGCCGCGTCGGTGGGGCCGTCTTCTCCGTCGGTGCCAATGCTTGCCAGCAGTAACCCTGCAGGCCAAGGCTCAAGCGGCACCAGGCAGTCGAGCGCGGCTGCCACGGACTGCTGATTGCGACCGCCGATGCCGTGCGCCGCTGGGAGATCAACGGTCGCTTCGCCCCCTTCCAAGATCGCCAGCCGTTGTTGGCCGGCTGAGCGCAGGGCGTCGAGCCCTTCTGCGGCGAGTCGCCGCCCGACGTCGTTGGCAGTCTCATGCACGGCGGGGTCGGCAGGCCGCAAGCGAATGCGATAGCCGAGCTGTGCCGCTTGATCGGCTGCCGCCTGGAGTGCCGTGGCATTCGACGCCAGCATGTGATGGCTCACGTCGCAGCCGCTGGGCGTGCGCCAGCGGCCATCCGGGGCAGCCTGCGTTGCTTGAGCGTGGTGAGCGGAAGCGGGCACCGCTGAGGTCTGCAGGTGAGCCACGATGGATGGGGCGATGCCAGCCTTGGGAAGCGAGAACCGCTCGAGTGTGGCGAGGGCCGCTGCGGGATCGATGGCAACCGGCATACACGGCCCAGAACTGATCGTCTCCAGTGGGTCACCGATCACGTCGGAAATCACCAGCACCACCAGTCGACCTGCACCACACCTGCGGGCCAGTCCACCTGCTTTCACGCTGCTGATGGCCTGCCGAACCTGATTGAGTTCACCGATGGTGGCACCGTGCTCAGACAGCCAGCGGGTGCAGGCGGTGATTTCTGCGAGTGGGATCCCGGGAAGTGGGGCGGTGAGAATGGCCGACCCTCCTCCCGTGACCACCGCCAAGGCGATGTCGTCGTGCGTCAGGTCCGCGAGCATCGCGAGCATCTCGTGCGTCGCCGTCACGCAGGCCTCGGTCGGTTCGTTACGCCCGACGGGCCGAACCTCGCGGACTTCCAATCGCGGCAGTGCGAGTCCGCAACCTGCAGGCACACCGATTAAGCCTGATACGGGAAGTGTCGCGGGAAGCAACTCCTCCAGGCCTGCCGCGAGGCCCGCTGCGGCCTTGCCACCTCCCACGACGACGATGCGTTTCGCTCGGTCGAACCGCACAGGCGGGTCGAGGGGCACTCGATCCTCAAAGAGTTGGTCTCCCTCAATCTTCCATCGCCGTGTGACGAGCCGGTCTGGTGCCACAGCGGCCAAGGCCGCCTGCCAGACAGCTTCGGCATCTTCGCGAAGTGTGGCCATGCCCCTCTCCCTTCTTACATGCCATCAAATGGCGACGGGATGTTCTTGGGGTCGAAGCGTGAGAGGTCGATGCCACCGCGAGACTCCTCTTCTAGCAACTTCACTCGCATCTCGAGCCGTTCGAGCCGTCGCGAGAGCAGCGCGGGCGTCTCTTCGGGTGGCGCCGGACGCTTCGGACGTGGCACGAGGGGATAGTCCAGTTGTCGCTGCAGCGCCGCAAAGAAGTGGAGCGGATCTTTGCCTCGGTTGGCCCGCGCGATCCGCCCCTCGCGGTTGCCAAACAGTATCGGTCGATCAGCCGAGGGCGGTTCTCGACCTGCTGCGGTCGCTGCACGAGCCTCGAGCCGCCAGTACTCATCGCTGCGGACGTAGACCAAGTCGGCGAGGTCGATGAACCCGACCTGTCGACCCACCGCTTCGATCCATTCCCGCCACGCCTGGTCAAACAGCGGATCGTTCGCGATCGCTGTGAGGCCACGGCTGTAGTCGAGCCGGTTCCGCGAGAGGCATTCGAAGCGGTAGAAGAACAGGCCCTGAGGTGAGGCGTCGTTGCTGCGGTAGATCGCCTCCTGCTCCAAAATCGCCAGCGCGATCCGCATGTCGAAGCGGCCCTCTTCCTCTTCGGCGGCAGCGATGACAAAGGTCTGGAAGGGGGTGAAGTAATGGGAGATCCGAGCCATCGCCGTGGCCAGCGTGCCCACGAGTTTCATTTCGCCGACGAGATAGCTGATGGCCATCGGCAACTTCGTGGTCGCGAGCACCTCTTCGGCGATCAGCTTCAAGGCTTCCTGGGCGGCCACACCTTCGGCCATGCGTGCGGCGAAAGCACGAAAGAAGTGGGCCTGCTCGACGAACTCTTCGCGGTTGAGCATCTTCCCCTCATGACCGTCACCACACGCCACGTCAGCCACGGCATCGTGGCCGCGATCTTAGCCTGCGGCTATTCCGCAGCATGTGGCATCCTATACTGAGGGAGAGCCTCCGTGACCGACGCCGTGACCGACGCCGTGAACAGAGGCCTGTTTCGGAGCCTTCAGCGACAACGCTGCATCTAGGAACCCCACGCACCCACATGGTCGATCATACGCAGCCGCAGCAGTTTTCATCGGTCGAGGCGGCGATCGATGCCTTTCGGCTTGGGCGGATTGTGATCGTCGTCGATGCGGAAGACCGCGAAAACGAGGGTGACTTCGTCTGTGCCGCCTCAGCTGCGAGCACGGAGACCGTCAACTTCATGCTCCGCTTCGGCCGCGGGCAGGTCTGTATGTCGATCCTGCCGGATGTGGCCGCGAGGCTCGACCTCCCGATGATGGTGGAGTCGAACTCCACACCTCTGGGGACCGCGTTTACGGTACCTGTCGATCATCGCTCTGCTCGCACGGGAATCACCGCTGGTGAGCGGGCGACGGCGATTGCGGCGATCCTCGATCCCGCCAGCTCGCCGAGTGATTTCGTCCGGCCTGGCCACCTCTTTCCACTGGTGGCCAAGGAAGGGGGAGTGCTGCGGCGAGCGGGCCACACCGAGGCCGCGGTCGATCTTGCGCGACTCGCTGGCTTGGCTCCGTCGGGGGTGCTCTGTGAGATCCTCGACGAGTCGGGCAACCGCGCAGGCCGCGAGGATCTTGTCGCCCTCGCCAAGCAGTACGGTTTGGAAATGATCTCGATCGAAGAGCTCATTCGCTACCGACGTGCTCGTGAGAAGCTTGTGGATCGGGTGGCTGAGGCGGACCTGCCCACGAAATGGGGACGCTTCCGAGTGATCGCCTACAACGTGAAGTTCGAATCACAGCAACCGATCGTGCTCACCTTCGGCGACCTGTCTGCCGCGAAGGCGCCGTTGGTGCGACTGCATTCCTCCTGTTTCACGGGCGACCTGCTCGACAGCCTGCGATGTGACTGTGGTGATCAACTCCGCATGGCGATGGAGAAGATCGCTCACGAAGGAGCCGGTGTGTTGGTGTACCTGCCGCAAGAGGGGCGCGGCATCGGATTGGTAGAAAAGATCCGTGCCTACCAACTGCAGGATCAGGGGCTCGATACCGTGGAGGCGAATCTCGCCCTGGGCTTCAAGGCCGACTCCCGCGACTACGGGGTGGGGATTCAGTTGCTCAAAGATTTGGGGCTGCGTCAGGTGCGACTGCTGACCAACAATCCCAAGAAGACCGACGCCTTCATCTACGGTGGCTTTGACCTCGAGGTTGTCGACCAAGTGCCGATCCTGCCACCGGTCAATGAACACAACGAGCGGTACCTCGCCACCAAGCGCGAGAAAATGGGGCATTGCTTCCCTCCGCCTGGGACGCCGCAGGCTGCTGCCGAGTAGCCGCTACGGTTTCTGTTGACCAAGGCGATGCAGCGGCGCTACGATCGCAGTTTGCTAGGCCATCCAGCGACCCCGACGGAGCGACAGCGTGCCCATGCAACGCACTCGAAAGCCAACGTTTTGCCGTCTGAGGCCGCAGTTTTCTGCAGGGGTGTTGACCGCGATGCTCGCGGTGGCCGTGCTGTGCTCAGGCTGCGGTGACGATGCTGACCAAGCCATGACACCTGAGGCGGCTCTCTCTTCAGGCGGATCCTCGCCGAATGCGACGGTTGAGGAGCGGTTGCTGGAGCCGTTTGATCCCCCACCGCTTGAGCAGTTGCTCGATTCGTCGACGTGGCTCGATCGACCGGTGCGGGATGCTGTGGAGAGCCTTCGCGAGGAGCAGGCAGGTGAGCCGATCCTGGCGACTCCCGCTGAGGCGCTTGGCTTGGCCAACGACGCTGATGAGAACAATGCAAAGATTCTCTCAGCCCTCGGACGTCAGCCAGAGCAGGGGGAGGCGGATCTGTCTGCCTCCGTCAACCGCCACATTCCCGCTGACGTCGGCAGCACCAATCCCATCTTGATCAGTTCGACGGCTGAGTTTGATGTGCTCGGTCTCACCGGGTTTGGCATCTTTTCGTTTGACCGACGGATGGAGCCGTTTGCCTCAGCGGATGCCGTTGTCAGTTGGCAGACCAGCGCTGATGGCCTCCTCGACAAGGTCGTGCTGCGTGACGACCTCGTGTGGAGTGATGGTCAGCCGATCACGGCTCACGACGTTGCCTTCACGTTTCAAGTGATTATGGATCCCAGGGTGCCCGTGCCGGCCGTGCGCAGCGGAACGGATCAACTGCGTTGGGTGCACGCCTACGACGACACCACGCTCGTCTTCTTCCATAAAGAGCCCTTCGCCACGAATGTGTGGAACATCAACTTCCCCGTGCTGCCGAAGCATGTGTACGAAGCGACCTGGGAAGACGATCCCACGCTCAAAGACAGTTCGGCCCACGTGAAACTTGAGCAGCAGCCCGTGTCAGGCGGTCCCTACGAGATCGTGGAACGCACCCGTGGTCAGCAGATTGTGCTGCGGCGTCGCGAGAGCTGGCATACCGTCAATGGAAAGCAGGTCAGGCAGGTTCCCTACTTCGAGGAGATTCGCTTTCGGATCATCGAAGATCCCAACACGTCGCTGCTCGCACTGAAAGCAGGTGAGATCGAAGAGATGATGCTCGCGCCTGAGCAGTGGACCACG
>JBMTLP010000197.1:0-6130 GCA_049433245.1 Pirellulales bacterium | reverse complement strand
CAGCGTCGTCGCGTTTTGATGCGGCACCAGCCGACGCGATTCTTCAATCGACAGGTCGGAACCGCACCACCAACTGGTCAAGGGGTGCCCCATGATCAGCGCACCGAGAATGTCCGACCCGCTGACGATGTCGTCAGACATGATCCGCTCTCGGGGAGGCTGTTTGTAACCGTACCCACGGAGCTCGTGCAGCGAGGCGATCGCAGCATCGCAAGGGCAGTAGGCGTAGTGCATGGTTGGCCGATACACAGCCTGGCCGTCTTCCCACACGGTCAGCGAATCGGTGATGGTAAATGCCTCTCCATGCCGGACGACCATCCCCACGATGGAATAGTTGGGAACCCACGAGTTGACGTGCGTATTCATGCCCATTCGAGCGAAGCAGATCTGATTGCGGGGACCCGAATCATGCTCGTAGGCGAGATGCGGCATTTCCTTCTCATGCGTGCCCCAGCCTAACTCGGCCGTCGTGGTGCCCTCTTCCCGAAAGCCCTCCACGCTCCAGGTGTTCACAAACTCGTTGACCTGCTTCGGTCGATTGGAGATTTGCGTATCGCGCTCACTGCAGTGGATCACTTTCACGCCGAGCTCACGGGCTAAAAAGTTGAACTCCTGCTTCTTCGAATGCTCTACAATCCGTTCTGCCCGCTCCCCATCGACCTTCTTCTCCAGCAGGCAGGCATCGGCGATGTCGAGGAGCCCTTCTTTGGTGAAGTGACTGATCAGCCCGGGATTCGCACCATGCTCGACGACACATGTGGGGCCAGGAATCGTCCAGGAGTCCTTCAACTTGCGGAGAGCCATGTGACGCCAGTACAGCGTCAGGTGTGAGGGGTGCGTGCCTGGGGGCTGGAAATAAGGATCCCACAGTTCCACCGACGTGTTGACATACATCACGCCGTGGTCGTGACACCAGTTGATGATCTCACAGCTGTCGATGTTCCACGCTAGGTCGATCACCAGGTCGCCTTGCCCCACTCGCTTGCCAAGGATGCGAGCCAGGCTGCCGTGGGTGATCCGGTCTTTCACAAAGGTGACGCCCTGCGCGATCCACGGAGCGAGCGCCTCGTCATCTGGATTAAAGTCGATGATGGTGATCGACTCGGGCTTGACAGCAACATGCTTGAGCAAGACGGGGAGCGTGCAGCGTGCGACCGCACCAAATCCAATGACGAGAACTCGCTTGTCGTAGGTGAGCATCAGGCCTGCTTGCCGTTGGAGAATCACGGACCAGCGCGCGGAAGCAGCCCGCAACGCCCAAAAAGAAGAGATTTGAGTATACCGTCAGAGGACCTACGGGTCACGCGCTCACCCCGACCACAGGAACGCTCTCATGTCTCCACCCATGCACTGGATTTGGATGGCGATCGCCGGCGCTGCCGGCGTGTTGCTCCGCGCGGGCGTTTCCCAACTCGCGGGCCGCTTGGCGGGTGACGGCTTTCCTTGGGGAGTCGTGATCGTCAACGTCAGCGGATCCCTGGCGTTTGCCATGATCGTGGCCGCCATCCCTCTGCGGCTGCTGCCCCCTGGATCAGAAAAGATTCTGCTAATCGGGTTTCTCGGGGGTTTTACGACGTTTTCAAGTTTCTCCTACGACACCGTCCGCCTCGCACAGGCCGGCCAACTCTCGTCGGCAGTCGCCTTCGTGGCCATCAACAACGTCGGAGGCATCGCTGCTGCCTGGCTGGGCCTGAACGCCTTTGCCAGCACCAGCCCTTAGCAACCGTTTCGACCGTCCGCTATAGGCTCATCCGCACACCGCGGTCGGCGAGTTGCTTGATCAACGTCGCTGCTCCTACGAAAACCTCGGCGTCCCAGCCAGCCTCTCGCGCTGCGTCGACATGAGCTGGGATATCGTCGCAAAAGAAAATGGATTCTGGTGCGACGCCGGCTTTCTCTGCAGCGACGTCGTAGATCCGCCGATGCGGTTTCATCGCGCCAACTTCGTGACTCAGCACCAGTGGCCCAAGACCGCCAGGCAGGATCCCGTAGCGACACCGCAGGAGGTGCTGCCAATGTGGATCGCACGTGTTGGAGAGAATCCCCAGCGGGACCCTGGCTCTCTCGATCGCCGAAATCACCGGCAGCATTTCGGTTCGCAGCGTGAAAATATCTCCCGCCGCACGCGCCAAGGTTTCGACGTCGACATCGGTTCCAAACTCACTCGCAAAATCGGCGTGCAGCTCGGCCCAGGCCAAGAGGCCGGTCTCAATCCGCTGCGGCCGATCCGCGGATGTAAAAAACTGCTCGACGGCTGACGTGGAAAGCCCTGTCAACGCCGCGATCTTGCTCCAGGCGAGACCGTGGTCGAAATCCACCACAACCCGACCCAGATCAAGGTAGATGAAGGCAGGACGACGAACTTCTTGCATGATGTGTCAAGCCAAAACAGTCACGAACTGGTTTCCACGTGTTCGGTGTGACACGCTAGCAACACCGAGTCCGGGCGGATTCTCTCCGGCAACGCCACCAGCTGACAACAGGCTCCCGCTCGGATTCGCCAACCTGCTCCCTGAGGGCCATTTCCCCAATGCCTCCGCAGTCGCTGCCTGCCGGGAACGCTTTCGTCGAACCCGCTTCCCCTGCCTCACTGAGCCCACAAATCACGGCGGCCTACGACCCGCAACTCTTGGCACAAGCCGGCGAGCGTCTTGCGGCGCGTCTGGCTGACGCAGTGGCAACGATGCAAAACGGCAGCGGTCCCGTGCTGCCGCGAGTGAGCCCTGAAACGCAGGTCCTGCGTGCGGAAAGTTTTCTCAGCCAGCCGCCTGCACACGCTGCGCTGCTGGAACGTTTCGACGATCTGATCAGCACGGCACTTTCGCAGGGCATCGCGTTGCACCACCCTCACTACGTGGGCCATCAGGTGCCACCTCCGGTGCCGCTTGCCGGTCTGTTTGATGCCGCCGGTGCAGTCACCAATCAGGGAATGGCTATCTACGAAATGGGGCCGTGGGCCATGGCCGTGGAGCAGGCGATTGTTCGCCAACTCAGCCGGCTGATCGGGTGGTCGGCGGATCAATGCAACGGGTTGGCGACGCACGGTGGATCGCTGGCGAATCTGACTGCCCTGCTCACCGCTCGCAACGTAGCTTTTCCCACTGCGTGGCAAGACGGTTTGCCACGTTCAGGGCCTCCACCTGTCGTCGTCGCACATGCCGACGCCCACTACTGCATCACACGCGCGGCGGGCATTCTCGGTCTCGGCACTCGGCAGATCGTTCCCGCTCGGCTCGACGATTCCCGACGGATCGATCCTCAGCAACTCGACGATACCCTCGCGCGGCTGCGAAAAAACCACACACCCGTGATCGCCGTGGCTGCCTGCAGTGGTTCAACTCCGGTGGGAGCGTTCGACCCATTGGAAGCGATTGCCGAGGTGTGTCGTCGTCACGAGGTATGGCTCCATGTCGATGCTGCACATGGCGGCGGCGCCCTGCTGAGCTCACAGCACCGCCATCTCCTCCAAGGCATCGACCAGGCCGACAGCGTGGTGCTCGACGCCCACAAGATGCTTTTTATGCCTGCCCTGTGCACCTTTCTTTTCTACCGGGATCGTGCACATGCGTATGCGGCTTTCCAGCAGCAAGCGCCGTACCTCTTCAGCGGTGGCGAGAGTGGCCGCATCGACTTTGACGGTGGGCTGAGGACCGTGGAGTGCACCAAACGGGCGACAGTGTTTGGTCTGTGGGGCGTGTGGTCGCTGTTCGGAGAAAGCCTGTTTGCCGATCTCGTTGACGAGGTGTTTTCCAAGGCACGGCGATTCCACGCCATGCTTGCGGCGGCAGATGACTTCGAGCCGCTCAACGTGCCGCAGGCCAACATCCTGACCTTCCGCCATCTGCCAGACCGGATTCGGCTGGCCGCACCAGCGGTGGTGTCTGATTTCCAAAGACAGTTGCGAACGAAGGTGGTCGACTCAGGCGACTTCTACTTGGTCACGACCCAACTCGACGGAGCCACGGTGCTTCGCACAGCCCTGATGAACCCGCTGACGAGTGACGCAGACTTGCGCGGGCTCCTTACCACCCTGCGGGACGTCGGCCGCTCGATGAGTCCCGAGAGCCCACCGGCCACATCCCCCACATGAATCACGCCTGACGATGAATGCAGATCAGGCATATGTCGTCACTTTGCACCTGACCTGCGGTGTACCGCTCGACGTCGGCGATGATGCGACGGCCCGTGTCTTCGGCGCAATCCCCCGCGCCCTCGAGCACCGCGGTGAGACGATGGAAATCGTAGATCTGGCTCTCCACATCCATCGCTTCGCTGATGCCATCCGTATAGAGCACGACCGTTGCTCCGGGCTCTATCGCGAACTGCAGGCTGTGGTAGGTCGCGTCAGGATCCCAACCGAGCGGCAGGCAGCCGAGGTCACCGCCAACCAACTCCACGCTGCCGTCTGCATGTCGCAGTGCCAGTGGCAAATGGCCCGCGTTGACGAGAGTGGCCTGATGCGTCTGCGGGTCGATCACACACAGCATGCCGGTGGCAAAACGACCGTCCCAGGCATTGCTGCAGAAGCTGGCGTTGACCCGAGCCACCGCGGACGCGGCGTCCTTTTCTGTGGCAGCCGCCAGGGCAACCTTGCTGGCCAGCGAAGCCATCACGAGCGCTGCGGAAACACCTTTCCCGGACACACCGGCCAGTATGACCACCACCCGCCCGTCCGGAAGCGGCACATAATCGTAGTAATCGCCGCCAATCTGCCGAGCTGGTGAGTAGAAGTCGAAAATGTCGTAGCCAGGCAAGTCGGGCGGCTTCTTCGGAAGCATTCCCTGCTGGACCTGCCGGGCAAGCTCGAGGTCGTGGCGGAGTTTCTCTCGCTTCACGCGTTCTTCATGAAAGATCGCCTGTTCGATAGCGCGGGCAGCCTGTTCGGCAAGCGAGGCAAGCACCTCCAAGTCATCCGGCTGAAAACCGTCGCTGAACTCTCGCGAGTCCACCTGGAGCACGCCCAGCACCTCCCCATCTTTCCTGCCGATCGGGGCACACATCACTGACCGGATGTGGCAGGAGAGAATGCTCTCGTTCATGTTGAGCCGAGCGTCGCCCACGGCATCGGCCGAAAGAATTGCCTGCCGACCGCGTACGACCTTCTCGATCAGGGATCGGCTCAGCATCAGCGGCCCCGATTCGCGTTCTGCACGCAATTTTCGAGCGCGGAGCACCGGCTTGCCGGACTCTCGGTCAATCAGCAACACAAACGCCCGCTCTGCCTTTGGAAAGATGGTGCAGAGCCCCTCCACCAATCGGCCCGGCACGAGTGCTGGATCGAGAGAGGAACCGATTGCCAGTTCGAGGTCACGAGCTGCGTTGAGTTTTGCCGTGGCGTTGCGGTCAGCCGCAACACCGAGTGACAAACTGCCGAGGTCGACCTGAGACACCACGAACGATTCGTCGCCGGTGTCGAAGAACATCGTCGCCTCAGCCGGATGATGATCCGAATGCGGCATCGCCAACGAGCAGAGGGCCAGCTGCTGGCCACCAATGGAAAGTTCGTCCCCAACGTGCAGCACGCGCGGGCCGTTTACCTCGTCGCCGTTGACGAACGTGCCGTTGCGGGAGCCGAGATCTTCGAGGGTGATGCTGACTGAACCTTGCCCAGGCAGCATGATGGCGGCGTGCTGCCGGCTAACAGCCGACTCAGGAATCATCACGTCGCACGACGGATGGCGGCCGATCACCGTCCGCTCCTTGGAGAGCGGATACTGCTCGCCGGTATGCGGCCCGTTCACGATCTGGAGAAAATAATCGCTCACGGTTCGCTGGCCGAAATCGTCATCGATCGCCCGCGGCACCGACAGGAGGCAAAAATCGGGGCGACACGATTCGAACGTGCGACCTCCTGGTCCCAAACCAGGCGCTCTAGCCAGGCTGAGCTACGCCCCGGACTTACCTCGTCGGCTTAGAGCACATTGTGCTCTGCCCGTAACCGAAGTCTAGCGAGTGACGGCTGGGAACCGAAGACGCGACAGTGTTGCCCCGGTTTTTTCCGCGTTCGAACGGTTTCGGCCCCCCAGGAACCCCGGCCCGAGTCGGTGAAAGTCTTGCCACAGGGAGAGGAGACGCCCTCGCGTTTCTCGAGTGTTCACGAACGCTTGACCTCGCCTACTGCATCACGCAG
>JBMTLP010000196.1:0-6168 GCA_049433245.1 Pirellulales bacterium | reverse complement strand
GAGCGGAGGCCTGGTGATCGGCGAAAGCTCGAGGAGTTTTCGGGCAGCCTCTGCCCGACGACGAGACTTTTGCCGTCGCCAGGCTGGAGCGGTTCAGCGGATGGCGGCCGTGAGGAGGCGAATCCAGGGGCCGATGTAGTGGCCGTGGTCGTGAAACGTGCGGCCGCTCACGAGATTGCCGTCGATCACGCAGGCTTCGTCGACGAAGATGCCGCCGGCGAGTTCGAGGTCGAAGCGGCACTTTGGCACGGTGGCCATGCGGCGGCCACGAACGCAGTCGGCGTAGGCGGGGATCTCAACGCCGTGGCAGACGCAGCCGATTGGTTTGTTTTCGGTGAAGAAGTGCTTCGTGATCCGCACGAGGTCTTTGTCGTAGCGGATGTATTCCGGGGCCCGGCCGCCACTGAAGAAGATCCCTGCGTAGGCTGCAGGATCGACGTCGGCAAAGGCGAGGTCGGCTTTGATCTGATAGCCTTCCCATTCTTTCGTGATGGTCCAGCCGGGGCGGACTTCGTGCATCACCATCTGGTAGGTCCGCTTCTCCGGAGCGATGACGACTGGGGTGAAGCCGGCCTCCTGCAGGCGGTAGTAGGGGTAGAGCGTGTCGACGGTTTCGGTAGCGTCGCCAACAACAATCAGGACTTGAGGCTTGGAGGGGGAAGACATGCGTTGGGAGTTCCTGCGAAGCGAAGCGGAGTCGAACGGACTTCAATGTAAGCAATCGCGAGGCCGTGGTCTGCGAACCGCTGGCAGGATCGCGGCAAGTCTCTTCCTTGGGATCAACTGGGGCGCGGTCGCAGTTCAGGCCGTCGCTGCCGATGGCGTGCGGGTGCTTCTCGGCACGGCTGAGGGGCGACAGGGGGAGCCGTCACGTGAGAAGGTCAACGAGCCGTTTGCCGTCGACTTCGATTCCGCAGGCTTTCTCTACGGTGTGGAGTTCACCCGTGGGAACCGTGTTTACCGCTCACGAGACTCGATCCATTCGTGGCCGGCCGAGGGCCAGCTGCCGGTGAACTTCGTGGCCGGCGAGTTTCGTGTGACCAAGTCTGGGAGTGACGACCCGTTTGATCCGGAGGCCCCTTCGCCCGCCTGCCACGTTGCTCGCTTCCACGGGATGCACGATCTGGCGATCAGTGGCGATGACCGCATCTTTCTCGCCGATACGTTCCACCATGTGCTGCGTGAGCTCAGTGGTCGTCAGTGCAGCGTGAAGCACCTCGCTGGCAGTGGCACGCCAGGCTTTGCTGGCGATGGGCAACCGCTCGCCGAAGCCGTGTTCAACGAGCCCTACTGCAGTTCGCTCTCACCTGACGGCACACAGCTGCTGATCGCCGACATCCGGAACCACCGACTGCGTGCGATCGATTTGGAAAAAGAAGCGGTGGTCACGCTCGCTGGGAACGGTGAGCGGGGGACGCCGGTAGATGGAGCCATCGCGGTGGAGTCGCCACTCGCCGGCCCCCGAGCCGCTTGCATGGCTGAGGATGGCACGGTCTATCTGGTCTTGCGCGAAGGCAACGCCTTGGTGGCGATTCGCGACGGCCGACTGAGCACCGTGGTGAACGCTTCAGGCAAGGCGGGCTACGGAGGTGACGGTGGCCCCGGCCGCGACGCACTGCTCAAGGGCCCCAAGTATGTCTGCATGGACCGTCAGGGAGGCGTGTTGATCGTCGACACGGAGAACCACTGCGTGCGGAGGTACGATCCCAGTACGGAGCAGATCGACCTCGTGGCAGGTGTGCCGCCCGAAGCTGGCGCGACGGTGGGCGACGCCTGGACGAACTCAAAACTGCGTGGGCGCCTTGGTGCCCGCATCGCCCATGTTGGGCGCGTGCTGATCGCCGACAGCGACAACGAGCGGGTGTTGTTCGGGCCCTACGGCGGCGAGTTATCTCGAAACATCGGGTCGTAGACCCATCGCTTGAGCAGCACAACGGCCAGTCCTCCGATCGCTGTCCACACCAGATCGGAAACCTGGAACGTTCCCCAGGGGAGCAGTGGCTGCAGAAACTCATAGGCGATCATGGCGACGACTGGTGCCACCACGACGAGCCAGGCCTGCCATGGATCTGTCCACATTTTCCGCCGTTCGACAAGAACCATTACCGCTGACAAGCCAATCACCGACGTGAAGTTGGTGAAGGAATCGGCAAAACTCAGGTCAGCGAACTGTTTCCTCCAGGCCCATGGTCGATACACCAGGTCGAGAGCGACGTGAACTCCGGCGGTGATGACGGCCACCGCGAGCGCCGGGATGGGCAGTGGACCTTTGGTAACCGAGGGTGGCGTTGACGGGTCTGAGTCTGGAACCATGAGGGCACCACGCAGAAACGTTTCCGTTTAAGGAGCCTGAACAGGAGCCAGCAGGAGGGTCAGGCCTTGGCCATTGTCGTGCCGGCCGGTGGGGCTGTCGTTGATGCGAGCAAAGAGGGGGCCCGTGGTGGCAGCAACAAAACTGCCTGTGCTACCTTCGGCGAGCCGCTCGAAGCGGGGGCGGCCGCCGTCGCCTGGCTCGTCGATCCACTGGCCGAGAAATAGGCGTCCGATCGGGCGGCCGCGATACCAGTCGACGGTGATCCCCTGACCTTCGCTGGTGAGATCCACCTCAATGCCGGCCAGCCGTCCCAACTCGCTGCGGCCTCGCGTCTGGAAGCGGACTTGTGCTCCCTGCTCCACGGCGACGCCAGTGTTCTGCCAGCCACGCGAGGGGTCTACAGTCCGCTGCACAACGCCTTGGAGTGGCTCGCCTGCCGACCAGTCGACAGCCATCTGTGCCAGGTCATAGCCGTAGTCAAGGTCGTCGGTGAAGGCGTCGAAGTCGCGACTTGCGAGTTCGGCATCAAACCCAGCCGTATCGTGCAGTCGCTGGTTGAATCGGCCGTCGAGAGGCCCCGCTTCGGCCAGCCGAAAGGCGTCTCGGTACCGTGGATGCTCGGCGAGGAAAACCGTAACAGCCCAGCTTGAGGCGTAGTCGCGAATGCGGCCGTGTTCGCTGCCAGCCAGTGCGAACACATCCGTGAGCGATGGGGTGAGGTGTTGCTCGCGCAGTTCTCGCACCGCCTCAATGCGGCCGAGTTGCTCAACATCATCAGCCGCGAGGGGGATCGGTGTGGACTGAAAAGTTCCGTTGTCGAGTCGATGCGTGGCCAACAGTTCGGCGATCCCTTCCGCATACCACACCGGGGTGTTGAGTCTGCGGAGCGTGAGCGTGAAGGCATGCACCCCCTCGTGGAGTAGCAGGTGGCGGCGGTACGCCGGATTCGACTGCTCCATCAACCAAAACCGCATCCCTGCGCAAAAGCCGTTGTCAAAAGCGGGTATTCCGGGGGGGAGCAGGCCACAGGCCCGAAAACGCTCCGTATCAACCACAAGGCAGCCGATGGCTTGCCAGCCTGCGTGGTCGTCGGGCGACATGCCGTAGTGACGGCACCAACTTGCAAACGCGGCATCGAACACCGCAGGCAAAGTTGCCAGGTCGTCGTCCGGGGCTACCGGGCGATCGCTCACGAGCACCAGGTGCTGGCCCTCAAAGACCCGCAAGCCCGCTCGGCGAGCCGTGGCCATCACCTGCTGCGGATCGAGATCCTGTGCCTGCGTGACCGAAGGCTCCGAGGCGAGCAGCACCACGCCCCAGAGCAGGAGGGTGGAAACGACGCCAAACTTTTCACCGCGTGCCATGGCAACAATGTAGCGACCCATCAACTTCGGATGGACTCGGAGGCTGGTTGGGTTTGCTGTGGGGAACGAGGCGACCGCAGGCCTTGAGTGCGGGGAGGGGGGCTGGAAAAGCTGCGTTGAGTTTTTTGAAAACGTTGGATTGGCGGGCCGATGCTGCCGATGAGCACGGCGGAGGCTCCTATCGTGTGGCGTGCATGTCGAACCGCCGGCTGGCTGATCCGTCGAGGATGGGGCCCGTCTGGAAGACTGTTTGTTGCTTTCGCTGCGCTCTTTGTCGGTGCCTCGCTCGGTTTCGCTGAGGAAAACACACCGACGTCCTCCGAGCCGCCTCCGCCGCCGGCCTACCTCTCGCCGCAAACGGTGATCGACGGTGGCCAGCTTCCTGAGGGCTGGACGCCCAAGCTCATCCCCTATTCGGGCGTGGGACCCGACGGGAAGTCGATGACGGTGATGATCGCGCCGACCTACGTGTTCACGCTGCCGCCTGCGGCGCCGGCCGTAGCCCCGCAGGTGCAGCCTGGTCCCACGGCGGCGGCGGCGGCCGTCGCGCAGTCTGCGGCCAAGCCAGCTCCGCCTGTGGTCGCCGCTCCTCGACAGCCTCCCTCCGTGCCCTATGGATCGAACTGGGTCTACCAAACGCAGGGGGTGGCGGCTGCCACCACGAGTCTCGCGAAGTCGGCGCCCCCCGCGGCTCCCCAAGTCGCCGCGTGGGGCGGTTCACCACTTGGCCTGCCAGCTCCTCCGTACGGCGCAAGCCCGCCGCCGGCAACGCTCGCGGCTGCACCGCCAGCTGCCTTGGCACCGCAGGCTCCCATCCAGCCTCCTCCTCAGCCGCAGCAGTACAACGCCGCCCTGCAGCCCCCACCCACCCAGTGGGGAAGCACGGTCGATTCCGGAGCGATCTCCACCCTCGCTGTGGCCGCACCCGTCGCCGCCGCAGCAGCGTTGGCTTCTCCCGCCCCGACGACAGCCAGCCCGATGACCGCCTCCATCGGGCCGCCCCCCCCGGCCATGCAGGCGTCGGTGGCAAACAACGCTGCAGTGTCTCCCGCGACAGATCCAGATCCGCCGCTGCAGTCAACGCCACCTCCCGCTCCGCCTGCTTCGGCCGGATACCGTTGGCGTGTGGTGGGGGTGGTCGATGGTGACTTGATGACCTGTCTTGATGAAACAGGCGGCCAACAGAAAGTGCGTCTCGCTGAAATCGACGCGCCGGAGCTCGGTCAAGACTACGGAACCGCTGCGCGGGAAGCGCTGGCCGACTACGTCTTCGGAAAGACCGTGCAGGTAGTTGATCACGGCAAGGATCGTTCGGGCAGGTGGATCGCCCGGGTGTATGTCGATGGTCTCGACGTCAATCGGGAACTCGTGGCGCAGGGGGCCGCTTGGCACTACGAGGCTGCTTCGAGCGATCCATCGCTGACGGACCTCCAGAATCAGGCTCGCAGCCGAAAGCTCGGACTCTGGGCACAACCTGATCCTGTCCCACCGTGGCAATGGCGAGCGATGCAGTAATTGCGGTAGCGAACCCAATCGCTGCAGGGTGCAGGGCCTCAGTGCTACGCTGAAAGCGAACCGACCTCAGGTTGGTGATGCGTTCTCCGATTCGCACGAGGAGGTGCCATGTCTGCTTCAAACGCCATGCCACGATCAGCGTCTCCTGGGGAGCAGCCAACGACGCACCATCGTGTGCTCATTCTGGGTGGCGGCTCAGGTGGCATCTCGGTGGCGGCCCGGCTGCGTCGGGCGGAGCCATCGCTCAACATCGGCCTGATCGAGCCTTCTGACACCCACGATTATCAGCCGCTGTGGACCCTCGTCGGTGCCGGGGTGTTTCCCCGTGAAGCCAGCCGTCGCCGTGAGGCCGACTTTGTGCCGTCGAAGGTGAACTGGATTCGGGATCGTGTGGCCGCGATCGATCCTGCGGAGAAGGTTGTCACTACGAGCGGTGGGAAACGCATCGGTTACGACTACCTCGTGGTAGCGCTCGGTATTCAGGTCAACTGGTCTGACATCCCCGGCCTGACCGAGGGCGTTGGCTCCCAAGGGATCTGTAGCAACTACTCCTACGAACAAGCCAGCTACACCTGGGAGTGCTTGCAGGCGTTTCGCGGTGGGACGGCCCTGTTCACCATGCCATCGACGGCGGTGAAGTGTGGGGGCGCGCCTCAGAAGATCATGTATTTGGCCGATGACTACTTCCGCAAAGTGGGCGTTCGCAACAAGAGCCAGGTGGTTTTCGCGACGCCTCAAAAGGCGATCTTTGCGATCGACAAGTATCGCAAAACGCTGGAGAAGGTGATCGCACGGAAGGGGATCGATGTCCGCTTTCGCCACAACCTCGTAGAGCTGCGACCTGAAGCTAAGGAAGCCATTTTTGAAAATGTCGATACGCACGAGAAGGTCACCATGGCCTTCGACATGGTGCATGTGACACCCCCCATGGGCCCTCCGGACGTGATTCGCAACAGCGCCCTGGCCAACGAAGGT
>JBMTLP010000195.1:0-6169 GCA_049433245.1 Pirellulales bacterium | reverse complement strand
GGCGAGCCCGGGCCGCACGAGCCGGCTTTGCAGTCGAGCGCAGCCCGGAGGGCGAAAGCGAGATTGCATGAGTAAGCGCAGCCACGATGGCGAAGCGAACGCCCGGCTCATCGGCCTGGGGTCGCTCCGAGCGGCCCCGAACGCCCGGCTCATCGGCCTGGGCTCACCCCGAGCGGTCTGTGCAAGCCGGCAGAGCCTTATCGCCCTATGCGATACAGGGCGTGCTCCGTCCGCAGATACAGGCTGCTCCCGACCGCGATCGGTGAGGCCATGATCGCGCCGTCGAGCTGGTTCGTTGCCTCGAGGGCAAACTCCCGACCCGGCCGCACCACGAACGTCTCCCCCTCACGATTCGCCAGGTAGAGCACACCGTCTGCAAACAGCGGCGACGAGGAGAAGTTTCCACCAAGTCGCTCCGTCCAGCAGTTCTCACCCCTCTCTGCATCGAGACAGGTGGCCACACCCTTCTCGCTGACCATGTAGAGCTCGCTTCCCACCACGATCGGTGACGGCATCGTGGGCACACCCTTCTTCTCACGCCACACAATTTCCGGCGGCGACTCCGGGCCTGCGAGCTTGAGTGCCAACAACTCGGGCTGCATGAAGGTCGTGCTGAGATACACCATGTCACCGGAGATCACCGGCCTCGGCACGACGGAAAAGCCGAGCACACCATAGCTCACCTTCCACAGTTCACAACCATCGTTGGGATCGTAGGCATACACCCAGTCGGCTGCCGGCGAGATCAGGACATCTTGCCCCTGATGCGTGATCACGAGCGGTGTGCCGTAGGCTTTCTTCAGCTGCGGGTCGTCGCGGAGTTCGCCGCTACGTGGCGTCTTCCAAGCGAGTTCGCCGGTCGCTGCGTCGAGAGCCGCGATGAACTGCACGTCACTGCCATCGCAGTGCACGATCAACTTGTCGTGCCAGAGCACGGGCGTGCTGCCAGGGCCGTTTTCGTGGTTGAGCCGCAGGAGCCGATTGGCCCACCGCACCGCGCCGCTTTCGGTATCGACGGCGGCGGTTCCAAAGTCGCCAAAGTGACAGTACAGCGTGCCGTCCGCGAGCACCGGCGAGGGCGATGCATAGGAGTTGAGCTTGTGAATCGGCTGCGGTTCATCGATCAGAAAGAGTTCGACGTCGTGCACGAGTTCGCCGGTTTCACGATCGAGGCAGATCGCTCGCAGGCTGACCGGCCCCGACAGTTCAAGCGCGCTGGCGTTGGGAATGGAATCGAGCCTCCGCTGCTTCTCCTCCTCCGAAAGTTCACTCTCCACAGCAGTCGTCAGCCAAATCTGTCTCCCATCCATCACCGGCGACGACCAACCCTTGCCAGGAACGCTCGCCTTCCACACGACGTTTTCCGTTTCGCTCCACCGTCTCGGGAGGTCGTGGGCCGACGGCGCATGCCCATCTCCCGCAGCCCCCCGCCATTCCGGCCAGCCGTCGCCGCAAGCGGCCTCAAGCATCGCCAGCGATGCAAAAACGACAAGAAACGGCCGCAGAACAGCGAGAGGGGAAAGGGAGGGGGGCATATCGCAAATCCTTGAAGAATGGCTATGTAGACCAATCATGCCCGGGACCAGGGCCCGTGGGCAAGCCACCAAGGCAAGGCAGGGTGGGCAAGTGCGGCAGCCCGCATCAGCCTACTCATCCGAGGGCCAGACTCGGCTCAAAGTCGGCTTGGTTTGCCCCTTCCCACTTTGCTAAAAGCCCGCCGTCATGAATAGCAGAAGCACAGGCGTGATCCCCGACTCGGTCGCCGGGCGTGCTCACGCAACGACACCCTCTCGCTCGAGATGGCTCGACCCAGCGTCGTGGTCGGCCTGTTCGCGCGCGGTGCACGACCACAGTCGCTTGCTGTTCATGTCGGTCTGCCTCGTGGCCTCAACCGTGGGCTGTGGCACAACGAAGTGGAGCGACTCAGCCCGCACCGCGACCGAACAGCTGCTGACCTCTGACGCGATCGAGCGGGCCGTGATGCAGATCGACGCCACGGCATTAGCAGGCCGGAAGGTGTTTCTCGATGTGACCGCGCTCGCCCAGACCAACGACAACGCCTACCTCAGCAGTTCCATTCGACACCAGCTGCTCGCGTGCGGTGTGGGTCTTTCCGAGACGAAAGCCGATGCCGAAGTGATTGTGGAGGCCCGCGCTGGGGCGATCGGCACCAACCGTGATGAATTGATGGTCGGTGTCCCGCAGACCAACCTCACCATCATGGGCATGGGAGGCGCGATCCCCGAAATGTCGCTGGCCAAGCGAACCGATCAGGAAGCAGTCGCGAAGGTCTCGCTGTTTGCCTACGACCGAGAAACCGGCATGCCCCTCTGGCAAAGTGGCGTGCAGAACGTGGCCAGCCGTACCCACGACCGCTGGTACTTCGGTGCGGGTCCGTTCAAGACAGGTGATGTGACGGAAAATGCGCGATTTGCTGGGATTCGGCTCCGCATGCCGAAGTTCAAGCGAGAGAATCCTGTCGAACTCGCTGACGCCGTGAAACTCACCAAGCCGCACATCTACGCCACGCTGCCCCCACTGCCTGAAGATGTGAGCCCCGTGCTGACGGCCGACGGTCAGGACGCCACCGTGCGGTAAGGGCGGGGCAGCTGCCGCATTTACCCCTCCGACTCGCCTTCGCGGCGATGTATGCTCTTGTCACAAGACGAGTTCACGGAGGAGCAGCGATGCAGGTTGAACGGGTGAAGTATGTCATTTGGGCGGCTGATGTCAGCCGGGCCGTCCGCTTCTACACAGAACTGTTTGGCGGGGTCGTCGGGCGGAGCAATCCGGCGATCACGGAGGTGGAACTGCTTGGCAGCGTGATTGCTATCCACAGCGGCGGGGAAGGGAAGCGAACCTGGACCGGCCTCTCGTTTCAGGTGCCCGACGTGGTGATAGGAGCGGCGGAGGTGAGAGCTGCCGGAGGCCAGCTCACCCACGAGCCACAGGAGGAGAACGGCGAACCGCCTCACCTCGCGATGTGCATGGACCCGGAAGGCAACGAGTTTATGCTCACCCGTCGCCGAGGCTCGTAGTTCCCTACTTCCCTCGGCCCCCACACGATGACCGACAAACGACCACGCCCTGCCGCTGCCAAGAAGGCTGCGCAGCCTCGCCTCCGCCACCAGGCTACGGAAGAGGAGACCTACCACGGCCTGCATGCCTGCGAGGCGCTCTTCGCCAAGCGGCCAGATGCCATTGTGCGGGTCTATCTCACGGCAGACGTGCGGCAGAGGTTCCGTCGCCTGGTGAGCTTTTGCAGTTCGTCGCGACGCGGCTACCGAGTGGTGGAGGCGGAGAACCTCGACCGGATTTCAGGCACACGACACCACGAGGGCATCGCGATCTTGGCGAGAGCGATTCCTCGCTGGACGATGGCGGAGTTGCTCACCGCCGTGGCATCGAACGCGATGTCGGGGCCGTTTTTGTATCTCGATGGCGTTTCGAACCCACACAACCTTGGCTCGATCCTCCGCACGGCCGCCCACTTTGGTTGTTCCGCCGTGCTGGGGCGGGCGGGTGACCTTCCTCCCCTCTCCTCAGCCGCCGTGCGGGTGGCTGAAGGGGCAGCCGAACTCGTTCCCGTGTGCGATCTCACTGAACCTCGGGTCGACTGTGGGAAACTCCGCGAAGCCGGGTTCCGGTTGGTGGCCACCTCCAGCCATCGCGGCGAACCGCTTGCTCACTCCGGCCTCAATCGACGTTGTGTGATCGCACTTGGAAGCGAAGGGACTGGTATCTCTCGACTCCTGGAAAGCAGTGCGGACTGTACGGTCTGTATCCCGGGCACCGGAGCGGTGGAAAGCCTCAACGTGGCCGTCGCTTGCGGCGTGCTGTTGGCCGAGGCGTGCCGCGAAAAAGCTGTGCCGCGAACCACAAAACCGCCACGAACAAGGCCCTGACCGCCGCGGCACCCCCGGGAGATTGGCGACACACAGCGCAAGAGCAAGGTAGGGTAGAGACAACGCCTTTCCCCAAAGATCCAAGGACTGTTGCGATGCGTCTGTTCTCCTTCGCCGTCATAGCCTTCACCTTGCTTGCGTTCGTTGCAACCGGTCGCCTTCACGCTGACGACGAACCCGCCGCCACGCCCATCCCCGTCGACGCCGACCAAACGCTCCTCGACCGCACCACCGACTACCGCTACGACCCGGTCGGTCGGCAACTGTGGCCGATCCCGCGCGAATCGCTGCTTCACGACTGCATCTACCTGACGTACGCCGCCGACCTCGACGCCTGGACGTGGAGCCAGTGGACGGGAGCCACCGGCTTTCAGTTTGCGATGGGGCCTGGCTCCATTCAGCCAGGTGAGCGGTTTCATCTCACGATCACTGATGCTGAGGGACTCCGAGTTCTCGAGGCACGCGCCCCCGAACTCGCCCGCAAGTTCGAGATCCAGGGCACGAAGCCCGTCCTCCGGCTGGACGACGACGGCAACTGGCGGGTGAATCCCACATCCTGCGGGGCTCGCGTGTTCGACACCCGCACCGGCGAGCGGTGGGAGTGGCACGGTCCCAAGCAGGCAGGGGTGACGCACTTCAGCGGCAACCGCTGGCAGTACGACAACGGGCGGTACGTTCCCCGTTATCGCTGAGCCGTGTCGCCCACGTTGAGACAGACGAGCGTGTCATCGTTGCGAAGATAGAGTCGGCCGTTTGCGAGTGCAGGAAGGGCACGGATCGTGGCTGCCAGGACTTGTGCTGAGGCGAGCACCTGAAGGCTCTTGGGCTGCGGCTGAATGAGTTGCAGCGTCCCGTCGGTGCCGACTGCCAGCAGTTTTCCATCGGCAGCTATCAGCGTTCCGTAACTGGCCTGGCGTTGCCGCCACCGCTCGGTTCCCGATTGCGGATCAAGACACACCAAACTTGCCGGCGGCACATCCTCGCGTCCGTCGTAGCCGTAGAGGCTTTCCCCCACGAGCACAGGTGTGGCGTACTGGGTTGCCAGGGCCTCCGTTCCTTCCCACGTAGGTGTAAACCCAGACGCATCCATCGGACCGCACAGCGTGCCAACCCCATAAGAAGCGGTTACCAGCAGCGTGGCACCTCCATCTGGGGTGGCCGTCACCAGTGGACTCGCGGCGTTGACGGTTGGCCCCCGCATGCCAAAGGGCACTTCCCAGCGGACCTGGCCCCGTGCCGCATCGAGCCTGAGGCAACGATAGCGGGTGACCACGATCGCATCGGGCACGCCACCAGTTGCCGGCCCAGGCACAGCCACCGCCGCCGCGTAGCTCGCCGGCTCATCGGTGACGTTCCACAGCGTCTGCCCGTCAGCCAGCGAGAAGCCCACAATCCCGGCTCCCGGCTCACTCCCACCGACATTGACGATCACAACTGCCTGTGCGCCATTCCCCACGACGAGCGGCGTGCTGCCCGCCCCAAAGTACCCCTCGCGGGCGTCGTAATCGCGATGCGTGTCGCGCCGCCAGAGCAGCGAGCCATCGCTGAGCGAGTGACAGGAGAGCACGCCCTGGGCACCGTAGGTAACCACCCGTCCCTCGTGAATCACCGGCACGCAGAGAGGTCCATCGCCGCCACCCACCTGTGGCCGAAACCGAGTGGGGTGGCCATCCCGCCACAACGTCTTGCCCGTGGCGGTGTCGATGGCCTCAACGGTCTCCAGGTCCGTGGATGCCGCGGCCTCCGCTGCAGGAAGTCTGTGAAATAGGATCAGGGTGCTCCCGGCCACAGCTGGCCCGGCATACCCACTTCCTACCGGTCGCTGCCAAACAACGGCTGGACCGGCAGCGGGCCACGCATCCAAGAGTTCTTCATCGGCGGCGGCATGCCCGTCGCGATTCGGCCCCAACACCTGCGGCCAATCGCCGGCAACCGCCGTCGCCGCGAGCAGCGACAGGGTGACCGCCACACTCACCGACACGACTCCCGGTGAACCGACGCTGTGTTTTCCAAAGGCCATGCCGTACCTGCTCCTTCCGCGGATCAAGGATGTCTACCGACGCCGCCAGAACGACGCCTCGGCGAGGGTGTGCTGATGCTTCCGAGCAGTCTCGCGAATCACAAACGGAATGTCACGGCAGCCGACGAGTTCGCAACATCGCCCTAGCAACTCCTGCATGCCCTGCAGCGTCGACTGTGGGCTGCCGTTCACCACTCGCCCGCCGAGCCACTGCTCCCGCGGGGTGTAGTCTTCCAACCACGTG
>JBMTLP010000194.1:0-6173 GCA_049433245.1 Pirellulales bacterium | reverse complement strand
CCCCTCGTCGTAGATAAAACTGGGCACATTCGGGAAGTTTTCCTCGTTACGAAGTTCGTGCTGGTAACCACGAACAACCCAGTTGTTGCGAGGGGAGCCCTCGGTGATGTGCCGCGAACGGTACTGGATGCCTGAGTTGTTATCGGCCGTGCATCGGAACGAGAGCCGCAGATCGAAGTCGCCGAGTTCGCCACCCTGCCAGATCAGAAACGTGTTGCCTGTGGCCACCTGCTCGTCGGTGGTCTCACCATGAATCACGCCGTCGCGAACGCTCCACAGGCGAGGGTCACCGTCCCAGCCTTCCAGGCTCGTGCCATTGAACAGCGACTGCATACCGTTGGGTTCAGCAGGGGCCGCGATGTTCTCAATCTCCACCGCGTCGGCGGCCGCACTCGGTTGAGCGACGAGCACTGCTGATGAAGCGAGTGTGAGGGTGATGGCGAAGAGCGGCATCAGGCGCATGGTTGGTTCCTCGGGAAAGAGACGCTGAAACGACGCTTGTCAGGATACTGTGCGGAGCGGGGCAGGGGGAGAAAAACGGCCCGGCGCCGCGAACGGGGGATATCGGGCGCCGCATCGCCGGGGGGAATAGGTGCATCAGCCTTTCGACGCAGCGGTCGCTCGCAGCCGATCCCCCACCACCTTGCCGATCTGCCGCACGGCCTGCCGGAGTCGATTTTCGTTTTCGATGAGGGCCAACCGCACATAGCCTTCACCCGCTTCGCCGAAACCGCCGCCCGGGCTCACGGCCACATCGGCTTCCTCGAGGAGCATGGCCGAAAAATCCATGCTCGTCATCGTGCTCGCGAAGGGCTCCGGGATCTTCGCCCACACAAACATCGACGCTTTGGGTACATCGACGGGCCAGCCGATGCGTGCGAGTCCCTCGCAGAGCACATCACGACGTCGCTGGTAGACGCGGCACTGCGCTTCCACTTCGGCGTCGCCGTGACGCAGGGCCATGATGGCTGCAACTTGCGTGGGACGAAACATGCCGTAGTCGTAGTAGGTCTTGATCGTGCCGAGGGCACGGATGATGTCGGCGTTGCCGGCGCAGTAGCCAACCCGCCAACCGGCCATGTTGTAGCCCTTGCTCATGGTCGTGAACTCAACGGCCAGTTGCCGAGCGCCCTCCACCGCAAGAAGGCTTGGCGAGACATAGCCATCGAAGGTCACGTCGGCATACGCAAGGTCGGACACGAGCAGAAAGCCATACTTCCTCGCGAGTTTGACCACCTCTTCGTAGAAGTTGGCATCAACCACCGTGGCAGTTGGGTTGTGAGGGAAGTTCACAATCACCATCTTCGGAACCGGCTCACCGTTGCGGAGTGCCTGCTCGCAGGTGGCTGCAATGTCGGTGAGGTACCGTTCGGGGTTGGTCGTGTCGATCAGAATCGGTCGGCCCGAGGCCAAGGCCACGCCGTAGACGTGAGCCGGGTAGGACGGGGCCGGCACGATCACCGAGTCGCCTGGGCCGATCAAGGCCAGGCAGAGATGGCCGAAGCCTTCCTTGCTGCCGAGCGTGCAGACGACTTCAGTTTCGGGGTCGAGGCGGACGCCCCACTTCTTGAGATACTTCGCCGCCACTTCCCGCTTGAGGTTGCGGATCCCAGTCGATGGGGCGTAGCCGTGGTTACGTGGGTCTTTCGCCGACTCCGTCAGCTTCTCGATGATGTAGTCAGCAGGGGGATCGGAAGGATTGCCCATGCTCATATCGATCACATCGCAGCCCGCCTGTCGCTTCAGATCGCGAAGGTGGTTGATCCGCGCAAACAGATACGGTGGCAGGTCTGCAATTCGGTCGGCCAATCGGATCTTGGGCGCGACCACGGGCGCTTTCTGTGGTTCATCAGGCCCGTCGTCGCCTGCAGCCTGCTCGTACGCGGGGTTGCCGGTGGTCAGTTCGGGATCAGTCAACGAGGCGGGGTCGGTGGAATCCATGGATGGGCTGTAGGGCACAACGAGGAAGTGGCAGACGCCGATGAATTGGCAAACGTTCCCTTCATCTTACCGCAGCAAAGCAAACTCGCTCGCACCTGGAATCCGGAAACCGCGCTTCGCCATCGTGGCTTCGCTCGGTTTCCTACGCCGCTCGATTGGCACCGGAAGCCTCTCCGACCCACAGAACTCCCAGAAGGACCCACGCAGGCCGTAGCCCGGCAAGTGTCATGCTCGACCGGGAGCCTTGCCGTGACGGCAGGCGTCACACGCGTTTCCTGGCGGTCGACTACCGCTGGGCAGGGACCGTGGCGGAGGCAGGCTGCACACCGCTGCCGGAGGGGGCAGTCGCGGAGGGGCGTGGCGGCACCCGGCTGCCTGCTCGGGGTTTGGCCAGTTCCTGCGCTTCCAGCGTGGCAGCGGCTGTCAATCGGGCTGGGGCGGAGGGCTGCCCAGCCGGAGTCTGGCTCGTGCCGGCGACGAAGTTGTCGATTGCCGAGCCCTGTCGCAGCCTGGTGAAGTACTCGGCCATGGCAATCCGCTGCTTCTTGTCTTGGATATCTCGTTCGAGTTCCGTGCGGACATCGGCAAAGTTCACATCCACCGGCTCTGTGAACCCCTCGCCAAAGAGCACGAGGAAGCGATCGGCGACCTGCACCACTCCCGAGAGTTCCCCTTGAGACAGGGAGAACACCTCCCGCTCGAGGGCGGGCTGACCACCGTACCGCTGGATCGGCGGCACTTCGCCTCGAAGTGCTCGCGTTGCCTGGTCGACGGAGTACCGTTCGGCAAGGTCCCCAAAAAACTCGGGGTCAGGGTTCTGCCGAGCGAGCTGCCAGACTTCCTGGGCCCGCTTTTGCGAGTCGAGCACAATCATGCGGCAGCGGGCGCGAGGTCCGAAGGTGGCCTGGAATGCCTTCTCAAGATCCTCTTGGGTGATGCTGGCTGGCCCGACAAGTTTCTTCAGCGACACCGTGGGGCGGACGATGTCTTCCAGGTAGTGTCGGATCGGCACCTCCTGTTCCTTGGTCACGTGTTCCAGCCATGCCTTCGTGTCGGGCTGACCCGCTTCGGTCAGAAATCCGAGCGTGGTGGCGCCGTAGGCGATTTCTTGATCGAGGTCGGCTTGGGTGACCGTAAGGTTCTGCTGAGCGAGAGCTTGGTCGATCAGGGACCTCGTGATCAGGATCTCCAGCACCTCCATCCCATGTCGTTTGAGGCAGGTGTTTGCCAGCGATTCGGTGCTGATGGGAGTGCCGTTCACCACCGCAGCCACGCCGGGCCGTGACGCTTGGAGTTGAGGGTTGCCGAGGAGCTTCTCGATCTGAGACGAAGCCTGCAGGCTGCGAAAGACTTCGCCGGATGCCTGACGACTCTTCTGATCGCGAATGACCTCGGAGATCTGGTCCTTTACTTCGGCGAGTTCAACACCCGCGGCAGGCAGGTGCCCTTCGCACTTGATGATGATGAACTGATCGGCCACACGGACCACCGGCGACACCTGCCCATCGGTGAGTCCAAACGCCGCTGCCTCAAACTCAGGAACACCCGTGTGCCGCCGGATCGGCTGCACCCAACCATTGGCGCTGGCGCTCGTCACGTCAACGGAGTGTTGACGGGCCAAACCGCCAAAGTCCTCCGGAGCAGCGATCGCCAAGGCCAGCACCTTCTCCGCATCTTGCTGAGTGCGAGAAACGATGATGCGAGCCTTCACCGCGGCCCCAAACTGTCGTTCAAACTCTTGGGTGATCTCGTCGTTGGTTGGCTCGCTCTTGGAATGAGCCAGTTGTCGCAGGGCCAGCATGGGCCACACGATTTCGGAACGATACTGTGATTCTGAGATGCCGCGTTCCCGACCAATCAAGGCGATCCACTGATCCTTGGGAACTTGAAAGCGAGCCGCCATCGTTTCGATTTCAGCGTCTACATCGGCTGTGGTGATAGCCACCCCCACCTTCTGGCAGGCCTGCTCGATGATGCGATGATTGACGACGGTTTCGAGCACCGAGTCTCCGTAACGGGCGAGGCACTCGGCGATCAGCTGCTCTCGTGGAATCTCAGCTCCGTTGACAAGCGCTGCGGTCGCGGGAATCGAGTCCTGGGTGGGAGCCGCATTGACCGCGGTGCGAGCGGGAGCGGTGGCTTGCGAGGCTGGAGCGGCGTCCGCGTTTGGCGTGTTCGCCTGCCGCCAGGCGAGTCCACACCCGACCAGGACCAAGGCCGCGCAGAGTTCCCTGTATGGTGTGCGGCTCAACCGCTGGAACCAGGCGTTCGAGGTATCGCGATTATTCGCTGGCGTATTCCGCATCGTGTGCCCTCCTTGACCGGTTCCGTGTGTCGTGGCCTCCCTGCCACACGTTCCCTCGTAACCGGCGGTTCTGGGGACACTAGGTATTCTGCCATTTCGGATCAAGGTGAAACCTGGGCGGCGAAACCCGGGCGACGCCGATCGCACGAAACCCGTGGATCGTGCATGATGGTGCATCTACGTTTCGCCAGATCTCCCAGACCGCCTGAAGGCCCAGCGGAATGAACGCAGCATCGAAGACCGAGCCCTCCCGCGATCCGCTTCGCCCGGAGTGTCTGGTCATTCTTGGGTTGCTTCCCCCTGTCACGCTGGATGACGTCAACCAGGCCTACAAGGCGAAGGCGATGCAGGCCCATCCCGACCGTGGTGGGGATGTCAAAGCCTTTATTGCCGTCAAGCGGGCCTACGAAGAGGCCTGTGAGTATGTGAAGTTCAAGGCTGGCAAACTGGAGTGGCTGGCCTCAAAGATCGAAGCCTACGCGCAGCAACAGGAGGTCGTCACCGAGACGATCGAACGGGGTGGCGACGTGGAGATGGAAGAGGTGGACTGGCTGACGAAGTCATTCGGGGAGGACTTCGGGCATGTTGCTGACAAGCTGGTGCGGGTGACCCTCCGCAATGAAAAAGCAGACGATGTGTTCGCGATTCTGCTGGGCTTCCGCACCGAGTCACTCAAGGACCTCGCCGAGCTCGACCTTGCGGGTGGCTCGCTGACCGACGAAGGCCTGTTGCAGTTCAAGGGCCTGAAAGCGATCCGTCGGCTCGACCTGCGGGGCACAAAGGTCAGCAAAATGGCGGCAGAAATCCCAAGTTGGTTTGAACATTTGGAGTTTCTCGGCCTTCCCAAGGGAGCGGTCGGCATGTTTGCGCGGCTCGCGATGCCGCGGCGGCTGAAACTCGAGATCGGTGATGCCTGAGGGATGCGGCCACACAGACGATTCCGTCCAGCGCGCAGGCTTGGTACTTCCAGATAGCTCACGAGGATGTTGATGATGCGGTTTCCCAACAAGTTTTCGTCCGTGGTGTTGCTCTCGCTCGTTTGCGTGTCTGCCCGTCTTTCTCTGGCCGTTGAGGAACCGATGCCTGTCGACCCCGCCATGCTCTATGAATCACATTCATTTGACTTCACCGACGGCGAGGCGGTGGCGACGCTGCCGTATCGGCTGATGCGGCCCAACTCGATCGAGGCTGGCAAGCACTATCCCTTGGTGGTGTTCTTGCATGGTGCGGGGGAGCGGGGGAGCGACAACCTCGCACAGCTGAAGTACTTCCCAACCTGGATGGCGTCGGCCGAAGCGCGAGAGGCATATCCATGCTTTGTGCTCGCGCCTCAGTGCCGCAGCGATAAGTGGTGGGCCAACTTTCGACGAGATCCCGCCGAAGCAGATCCGCTCAGTGAGCCGCCAGCGGCAGACCTGGGAGCCGTGGCTACGGTGATCGAGCAGATGCTCGCCGACCTCCCCATCGATCACAACAGGGTGTATCTCACCGGGCTTTCCATGGGAGGGTTTGGGTCATGGGACCTCGCCGCCCGCACGCCGGAACGCTTTGCAGCGATGATCCCGATCTGCGGTGGTGGAAACCCACTGCTGGCCAAGCGGTATGTCGGCCTGCCGATTTGGTGCTTCCACGGTGGTGAGGATGCCGTGGTCCGTCCGGAACTCTCTCGCCGCATGGTGGAGGCGATCCGAGAAGCCGGTGGCGAGTTGACCTACACCGAGTACGAAGGTGTTGGCCACGACTCGTGGACGCCGGCGTATCAGGATCCAGCCACGCTTGCCTGGCTGTTCAAGCAGGTGCGTGAAGCCCACGAAGAACGAACGCCGCGAGCAGCAGAGTGACGTTTATTCGGGGAACAGACGGGTGGAGAGGTAGCGTTCCCCAAGGTCGGGGAGCACCACGACGACCATCTTGCCCGCGTTCTCTG
>JBMTLP010000193.1:0-6251 GCA_049433245.1 Pirellulales bacterium | reverse complement strand
CTGCTGACCTTGCTGCTGACCTTGCTGCTGACCTTGCTGCTGACCTTGCTGCTGACCTTGCTGCTGGCCTTGCGCGTCACCAGGCGGCGTCTCGCCGGGTTGTTTGTCTTCATCAGCGGGCTCCCCGGAGGGCTCCCCCGCTTCCCGCTCGGCGTCGCCTTGCGGATCCATGCGATCGGCGAAGCCGCCAAGTTCTGCCGCAAGATCTTCTGCCTGCGTGCCGAGGCCGTCCTGTCGCTCGGCGAGTTCTTGTGTTTCGCCTCCAGCATCAGTCGCCCCGCCGATCTCGCGCTGCCGCGAAATCAGCTTGTCGAGTTGCTGGAGATATGCCTTGATCTCTTCTTTGGCCGTCGACCGCCGTCGGTCGGAGTCGCCAGACTCAAGAAGCTCCAAAATCTGCCGCATCCGGCTGATCGCATCAGTCTGCTCTGTACGGGCCTCGAGCAACTGCCCCTCTTGCAGCAGCGAGGCGATCACCTCGAGCCGCTCGCCCACGCCGAGCGTGCTCGAGCGTTCAAACGCCGAACGCAGCAGCGCCGCGCGCTGAGGATCGCTGGCCGCCATCAGGTCTGCCAACCGCAACAGCGACCGTTCGAGGTCGCGATACTTGTTGGCCAGAGAGGCTTCTCGTTCGGCAAGCGAGGGGCCATCCGCACCGGCAGCCGCAGGTGCGTCAGCGAGAGCCGACCGCAGGTCCTGGCTGAAGGCGAACCGGCTGCCGGGCCTGTTCGACAAGATCATGAGCAAAGCTAACGCCACGCCCAGGGCCTGCCACGAAACGTTACGAGCCGTGCCTCTCATAGATCTTCGAGCAACGCGCGGGCCCGCTCCTTCTGGATGTCACGGGTCTCCTGTCGAATCTCTTCCTGAGCAGAGATCGTCGATCGCAGCAGGTCGACCACTTCGTTGAACGTCTCCAACTCCAACATTCTATCAAGCACCGCCCGCATCCGGCCGATGACCACGTCGGTCTGGGCCACCAACTGCCGCCGACCAGCGATGTCATCCGCGGCGAGCGGCGTTCTTGTTTGAGCCACGAGTCCAGGCAGATCTTCTTCAGCAAGACTCGCGAGCGGTCTCGCGATCTGCGAGAGCAACCGCGTGTCGAGTTCGGCGGTCAGCAAGCCGTTGTTGTCAAACTCGAGATGGATCAAGGCAAAGGCTTCCGCGATCTCTCCAGTCTCCCCGCCCGCGCGGGCTGCTGCTTGCCCGAGACGAGCCGCCAGCGGCTGCTCCGACGACTCAAAACTGTCGCGAGCCTCCGTGAGGTTGGCGAGCAGGCTTTCATACCTCCGCCGCAACAGGAGTTCGCGAGCCTCAAGCATGGCGGCGAGTTCCGCCGGCGTGACGACCGCCAGCGTCCATGCGTCCCCCGTGGTCACATGCGGACCTCCCGCCACTGCTGCGTTGTCGCGAGCGGTCACCCGCACCCGCACCGTATCCCCCGTCAAGGGCTCGATCAGTGATAGATCGACAATCTCTGCCGCATCGGTGGCAAACTCGACGAGCGGCTCCCCACCTCGGCACCTTGGCACCCGCAACACCTCCACACGCGGCGAGGCATCGGTCCTTTCTCGCTCGAGTTCGACGTCCACCGCGGCGAGCGCATGATCGTCGCTCACGCGTCCCACAAGCGGCACGCGGGCGGCAACGGTCACCGCGGTCGAAATACCGTGCAGTTGCATGGCAACCTGGGGCGCCTCGTCCGGCCGGGCTGACAACAAGAAGCCGATGGGCTGCGTGTTGGCGATGCCATCGGTATCCACCAAACTCACGCTGATCGCATGTTCTCCAGAAAGATTGGAAAGCGTGGCCTCGATGGTGTCCGTGGGCGAGTTTGCACCACCACCGTCGCTGCTCCCAGCGGCGGCTGACTCAAACGCAGCCAGGCTGACTGGCTCGCCCGCCACCGTCTCACTGATACCCGCGGCCAGCAGAGGCTTCGTGGAGCGGCAGACAATGTTGACCGTGGAGCCCTGCGGTACCTGCACGATCCCGGAGGCGGGCACGCGCCGCTGCCCACCGCCGAGGTAGTCGGGCAATTTGTAATCGATGGTCAGCGACGAAAGCGCCGGTGGATCCACCACCTCCAGCCGTAACCCATCAAGCCGGGCGTCTCCTCCGCGCACTGAAAACACGATGTCTTCCGTGATGCTCTCAATGACATGTCCAAACAACTGCTGCCCCTCGATGACAGCACCACGTCGCCCCATGCGAGCCGATCGGGATGCGCCCGAGAGCTGCCACCGCATGTCGAGCACCTCGGGCACCACCATCGACGTGTCTGCGGCCACCACCACATCCACGTCGCTCCCGCGAGCGACAACCCGAACTCCGTCACGGAAGTCGGTGGCGATCAGCCGCGACCTCCTTGGCCATGGCGTCTCATCGAGGAGCACGACTCTTCGCAGCCAGAGAGACGCCGTCTCAGGACTGATGAGCACACACGCGGCGATCGTTGCTCCGGCCATCAGGCCGGAAAACAGCAACGTGCCAAGCTCCCGTCGCTGAAACAGGTCGGCGACCCGAACCTGCGGCAGTCCCGCGACGGCTTCGGCTGTGGTCCGCGCAAGCAGCTCTGGATCGATCGGATCGGGGCGAGGCGTCCCCTGCTGCTGATCCAGGCCAAGTTCCACCGTGGTCACCAGGCTCTCGTGAAGAAACGGGTGATGCCGTTCCACCAGCAAAGCCAGCGAGCGATTGCTCAAGCGGATCCCCAGCCGATCCACCAGTTTGTGGCGAAGGATCCAGGCGAGCCCCGCCACGCTTGCGAGAACCATCGCTGCCCGCACCCACGCTGGCGGCTCAAGTAACCGGTCGACGGCCAGCGATCCCCAGAAGGCTGCCGCAAGAGTCAGCCCCAACAGAGCCACCGCTTCAACGCACACCCACCACCCAGCACGTCGCCGCACCGACGACAGCAAACGAGCGATGGCCCGCAGCTGAGACGAGGGGTTGGCGGCAGAAGTGGAAGCGCTCGAATGACTCATGCGGCGTCGGTCCGATTCATGATCCGAAAGTGCGGTTAGGCCAGCCTTGCCAGACGGCGGAGAATCCATTCGGTGCACAGCAGGCCCAGCCCTACCGCGAGCAGTCCGAAATGGAGCTTCTCTTTGAAATCTGTGTCGATGGCTCCTGACTGAAACTCATGTCGCGAACGATCCTGGAGGGCATCCGCGATTGCTTGCGTATCCGCGGCGGTCCATACCTGATCGCTGGGAAAACGGGCGGTGCCACCCGTCGCTCTCGCGAGCTGTTCGAGACTGCCACGATCGAGTTTGGGGGAGATGAGTTCTCGGTCTGGCAGGCGCACCACGATCCGCCGTGAGGCGGTGGTGTCCTCTGGCGACTCAGCAGCCGTACCTGGCAAAGCCGCTTCGATCCGCCAACTCCCTTCCGTCCCCCCCACAAACGAGCCCCGCAGCTCGCCAGGCCGAGCAGGGTCGGCGGTGAGCCGCAGCGGCATTCGCTGGCCATCGGGCGTGACCACGTCGCAGCGGGGCACCACCCCCGGGTCGGCGTCTTCATGCAGCACCACTCGCAGGTCGATCGTCGCTCCGAGTGCGTAGCGATCGCGATCCACGAGCAGCTGGAGTTGCCGCGCACCACGCAGCAGGCGTCCCTGCGACACATGCCTCACGAGCTGCGTCGTCAGCCGTTCAAAGGCGGGGATGTCGATCGCCCGCAGCCGCCAAAGTTCGCCGCTGCCAAGCGAAAACACCGTTCCAGATCCATAAAACTGCCCGGCCAAAAACACGGGATTGCGGTCACCAGCACCCAGGACTGCATCCGAGCGGCCTGCGCGAGCGTAGACCGTGCCACCGGGCTTGGCTTCATCAGCGTCGTAGCAGGCATAAACGCCGGGAAACTCACCCCAGATCGTCTGGCTGGCCACGCGGCTGTCACCGAGCCAGAGAAACTCAGCATCGAGTCCGTCGGGCGTAAACTGCAGCGGCATCGGGTCTTCACGACTCGCTGGTGAATCGACCAACAACCTAGGCTGATCGCTCAGTTCCACCGGAGAGAGTTTGCGAATCACTTGGGTGTGAGACGCCGAAAGCCAGCTCTCCATGCTGACAGGTCCAGCCACCAGCACGAGCCCACCCGACTCCCGCTCCACCCACCGCTCAAGTCGGGAAAGTTCGATCGCATCGAGCTCCCGCCAATCAAAATCGAAGGCCACGATCACGTCATACCGATTCAGCTCTTCAGGAGTTTGCGGAAAGGCTGGCAGGATCGCGCGGGCATCCTGCGACGATCCTTCGCGGGCTGTGGAGAGAAGCACGTCGACCGCAAAGCTCTCGTCTCGCTTGAGCACGTTCCGCATGAACTGATACTCGCGGGTGGGACCGTCGGCCATCAGCAGGACCTCAGTCACGCGATCGATGACCTCGACCTCAGTCGCCTGAGCATTGTCCCGCTCGTTGTCATCCCTCACGGTCGAAGACTGCGGCGTGAGCCGCACCGCGAGGGTGCGTCGCCCGGGTGAACTAAGACCGGGAACATCAAACCGCACGGCGGCGAGTTCCCCTTCATCGGCGAGTCGCACATCGACTGCATCAATCAGCCGCCCCCCTTCCAGCGAGTCTCCTTGCGTCTCCAGCAACTCGCAACGAACCGTGGCTCCGCCGAAGCCTTGCTGCTGCAGCGAAGCAGTCACGGCAAAGCGATCGTCAGGAAATACCCGCGAGGGCGCCGCCACATCCGCCACGCGAACGTTGGCTGGCAGCTGTTCCGAGCCGATACCCAGCGGCAGCACTGGCACCCCAGCCTCCACGAGTTCTGCGACCGCCACACGAGGATCCGCGCCGGCGTTGGTCACGCCATCGGTCAGCACGATCACACCGGCGAGCACGTCGAGAGGCTCTCGGTCGGCGACACGCAGGAGCGCTTCCCCCAGTCGCGTCTCGAAGCCACTCGGCGCCACCTGATCCTGCCAACGTGGATCGGCTGTCTCGGTGCCCTCGGCGTTCGTGCCTTCCGCTGCGGGATTGGCCTCCGGAGCTGTTGGTTGCGGCCCAACGGCAGCGGCTGCCGATGAAGCCGCGCCGCGGAGAGGCATCACCGCAAGTGGCTCCGCCCCCGCATCAAATCGCCAGAGCGAGATCTCGTGCGTCGTTCCAAGCGTTTCGAGGAGACCTTCGGCTTCGAGTAGGCGCATGGCTCGGGCCAAGCGAGTGGAGGGTGCCGCCCCAGGCTGCGCTGTCTCAGGTAAGGCCGCTGCGTCATCTCCAGCAATGGGTGACGGAGTCTCCGGCAACGTCGCGCCTCTGCTGGCCTCGGGCAGGGCCATGCTGGCGCTTGAGTCGATGAGCACGGCCACCCGCGAAGGAAAAATCAGTTCATGCTCTGAGCGACGTTCGAAGTCGAGCCAAGCAGCCAGCAGGCTCAGCAGCGCCGCCACCCTCAAGGTCGCCAGTCCCGCAGCCAGGCGTGGGGAGAGTTCCACAGAATCGCGGCGGTAGAGCCAGACCGTCAGAAAGCCCACCCCCACCACCGCGATGAGCGTCAGCGGTCCCTGCCACCATTCGGTAAAGCCTTCCAGCCGTCCGCTGGTGAGCCGCTGGCGCGTCACGTCGGTGGCAGCGAGAAGAAGGGGGAGGAATGTCATGACACGTCTTCGCGGCTGCCGCCTAGCGCTTCCTTGACACGGGGTGGTAGCTGGCGGAATACGACACAACCTGTTCCAGCAACAAAAGCACAACGAGCAGATAGAGCAGCGGGGTGGTGAGTGACGATCCCGCGAGACTCTCGCGATCTTCCTGCATCGATTCAGCCCGCTCCATGGAGTAGGGCACACCCACGAGGAGCCGATCGAGTTGTTCGCGAGTCACGGTCGCAAGTTCACCTTCGGCGGGGTCTACATTGACCGCCGTGAGACGGGTTTGTTCCACGCCATCCTCTTGCCGCCATCGGGCCGTGTAGAGGCCGGCCGCACCGGTGTCGTCGAGCGTCGCCGACAGACTTCCCTCGGCCGTGCGGTCTGCCTCCACATGCACCACGCTGTCGTCGGGTGGCACCACGAAATCCACCTCTGGCTCATCGAGCCCGTCCTGGAGCGTGATCGTGATCGCATCCCCAACCGTGGCGGACTGGGCGGTTCGCCGCCCCCTCGCGAGGTGCGACTCCAACTCCAGCATCACGACCACCCAACTCGGGTTGCCGCGTGCCCAGTTGTTCCATGTGGGAGCAGCGGTGGTGAGCGCCACCGCCACCAGACCATCGCCGAAGGGCTGCTCCACGAGCAGCGG
>JBMTLP010000192.1:0-6239 GCA_049433245.1 Pirellulales bacterium | reverse complement strand
TCCCGGATCACGTCTGCCTTTCCACTTCCCTCGGCGAGAAACAGCACCTCCCGCGCCGCATCAAGCAGCACCGGCGTGAAAGTCACCCGCCACGACCGCATTTTGTCGACATACTGGGCGACGACGAGCCGTTCCCGCTCGCGAACTGCTGCGGTACCGGGAAACAGCGAGGCGGTGTGTCCGTCGCCACCGACGCCAAGCAGCACAAGGTCGATGGACGGCCGTTCGCAACGAAAGAGCCGCCTGAGTTGCTGCTCGCAGGTGACAGCGGCGATCTCAGGATCCACTTCGCCGAGAATCCGATGGATGTTGGATTCGGGGAGCGGTACCCGCTCAAGCAGTGCCTCGCGCGCCATGCGGAAGTTGCTCTGCTCGTCTGCAGGAGGCACACACCGCTCATCGCCGAAGAACACATGCACCCGGTCCCAATCGACCGCCCCGGCTCGCTCGGGAGAGGCCAACTGCTCGTACACCGGCTTTGGCGTGCCCCCTCCGGCCAGGGCGACCACAAAACGACCTCGTTCCGCAACGGCGGCCTGAGCCCGTTTCACGACGAAATCGGCGGCAAAACTGGCAATTTCTGCCGCGCTTTCAACAACATGCAAAGTGGGAGTGCGATTCATGCCGTCTATAGTACAGGTCGATGGAGTGCTCTCAATCGGCACCGTCTCCATCCGTGCGTTCGGCCGTTCCGTCGCCAGATTCAGGTACTTCAGCCGCTATCGCGACCACGTGCATCATGAGCCACTCCCCCCACAAGGCAGGGCACTCGCCTCGACAGAGCCACTGGAGGCGGCTGGGGGCGATCCTCTATCTCGAGAGTCAAGACGTTTTCATGATTCTGGCCCTCGCGTTCGGCGTGGGGCTGCTCTCGATCGTGACGCCGGTGGCGATCGAAGCGGTGGTCAACGTAGTGGCTTTTGGAGTGCTGCTGTGGCCGGTGATCGTGTTGGCCCTGGTGATGCTCGGCTTTCTCTGTTTTGCGGCCCTGCTGCGAGCGATGCAGGTGCTCGCCGTGGAATACATGCAGCGGCGAATCTTCGCCCGCACGGCGAATGCGTTTGCCACCCGATTCGCGAAGGCAGAAATCGAGTCGTTTGACGGCCGCAACCCGACCGACATCGTGAATCGCTTCTTCGAGGTCGCGTCCGAGCAAAAGGCCCTGGCGACGCTGCTTGTGGAAGGCACGAGCGTGCTGATGATCACGATCGTGGGCTTGGCGGTGCTGGCTTTCTACCACCCATACCTGCTGACCTTCGGAGTCGTGCTGATCGGCCTGATCGCGTTTCTCCTGGGAGTGCTGGGCCTCAACGGCGTTTCGACGGCCATTGACGAAAGCTACGCAAAGTTTGACGTCGCCGCGTGGCTCGAAGAGATCGCCAAGTGTCCACACACCTTCCGGTTTGGCAGAGGGAGCAGCGTGGCGATCGACCGCGCGAATCAGCTCACCACCGAATACATCGAACTCCGTCGCGAACATTTCCGGGTCGTGTGGCGGCAAACCCTCTTCGCTCTCCTGCTCGAAGCCATCGCCAGCACCGTGCTCCTCGGCCTCGGTGGTTGGCTCGTGATCAACCAGCAACTCAACCTTGGTCAGCTCGTGGCCGGCGAACTGATTGTCACACTCGTGCTCTCAGCGCTTTCAAAGAGCGGAAAATACCTGGAAATCTTCTACGATCTGCAGGCGTCGCTCGACAAACTCGCCGTGATCGAGGAACTGACTCTTGAGCCCGCCGGAGGAGAAATCCTTCCCGAGCGGGCTGAACCGATGCAGGTGCGAGCAGAGATCGTGCATGCCGCCCACCCCGTGAAATCGCTGAAAGCAGCACCGGGAGAGCGGATCGCCGTGGTTGGGGAGGCAGGCTGCGGCAAGTCGTTCTTGCTGGAAACGCTTGCGCTGCTCCGCGTTCCGCATGGCGGCCTCTTGGAGTTTGACGGGATCGATGCACGGTCGCTCGATCGCGCCGCAACCCGCCTGAGGATCGCCCTCGTCGGTCAGGCGGAGACGTTTGCCGGCACCGTGGCTGAAAACGTCCGCGTGGGCCGCACCGAACTGACGGCAGCGGATGTCAGGGAAGCTCTTGAGATGGTCGGGCTGGCTGAGCAGGTTGCCCGGCTCCCCAAAGGGGTTTCATCACCACTGGCATCTGATGGCCTCCCCCTGTCCACCAATGAGCTCTTGCGGCTCTCCGTCGCGCGAGCGATTGCAGGCAAGCCTCGCCTGCTGCTGATCGACGGCCTGCTCGACGGTCTCGACGTGGCCGACTGCCCAGAACTCATCGAGTCCCTCTTCGAGCGAAAAAACGGCTGGACGCTCGTGGTGGTGACCTCACGCGACGACATCACCCGACGCTGCGACAGAACGGTGAAATGGTCATGAGCGAGTTACCATCCTTTAACGAGTTGATGCGAAGAACCGCCACACCGAGGCTGGTTCGCAACCTTTCCCGCCTCGTCCTCCTACTCTTCCTCGCCACCCCACTCTTCCTGGCCCTCGTGCCCTGGCAGCAGACGGTGGTGGGACGGGGCACGGTCGTCGCGTTTGCCCCCGTGGAGCGGATGCAGGTGATTACCGCTCGCGTGTCCGGCCAGGTGCGACAGTGGCACGTGTTCGAGGGAACTCGCGTGAAGATGAACGATCCGTTGGTCGATATCGAAGATAACGATCCGGAGCTTCAGGCAAGGCTTGAGGCCCAGCGTGCGTTCCTCGTTGAGCGACTCGCAGCAGCCACACAAGAGTTGCATGAACAACAAGCGGCAGCCGACGCCCAGGTGTCAGCCCGAGAAGCGGCCGTGAAAGCTGCGGAAGCGAATCGGGATGCCGCCAAACGAACCATTGAGGTCGCCCAGCAAGGGCTCGCAAATGCAGAGTTCGCCGAATCATTCGAACAGAGCCGATCGGCCATGTTCGAAGACCTCTACACGAACCCCACTTTTGGTGGTCTGGAAAGCAAACTCAATCGCGACGAGGCCCGGATGCGGGCTGATAGGGCAACCACTGATACGGAGAAGGCGCATGCCGAAATCGAACGGGCTCAAGCCAACCTGATGACGCAGGAGTCGCTCGTCCTGCAGGCGGATGCAGCGGGACTTTCCGCGATCGCGGTCGCCCGGAGCAACCTCCGCAAGAGTGAACAAAACCTGTTTTCGGTCGAACGAGACCTCCAAGAGATCGACAACCGGATCGAGCGTTTTAAGGCAAGGCTGGTGGTGGCTCCTTGCGACGGCGTCGTTTACCGCGTGGCTGCCAATGTTGGCCAGGGTGGTCAATACGTCAAAGAAGGTGAAGAACTGTGTACGATCGTCCCCGACACAAACGACCGCGTCGTCGAGCTCTTGCTCAGTGGCGTCGACGCGCCGCTCGTGCTCGGGTTCGCCGAACGCACCGGAGCGATGCCGCATGTGCGTCTGCAGTTCGAGGGCTGGCCCGCGGTGCAGTTTTCGCCGTTTCCGGAGCTCTCGATCGGTACCTTCGGTGGCAGGATTCGCCAGGTCGATCCGGCCAGCAACGACTCCGGGCAGTTTCGCGTGCTGGTCGAACCGGACGAGATGCGACTGGGGGAGCAGTGGCCCGACGAGGAGTTTCTCCGGCAGGGCAATCATGCCATCGGCTGGGTGTTTCTCAGCCGTGTGTCGCTGGGCTTCGAACTCTGGCGACGCCTCAATGGTTTCCCTCCAGAAGTCGCTCCCGTGACTGGAAGCAAGGGGCCGAAGGCTCCCAAGATCAAGGTCAAGTAGGCACGCTCGTTGGTCGTGAATGCGGCAACGGTTCTGGGGGCTACCGCTCGCCGCTCGCGGCATCTGCCGTGTTCCAAGGCCCACCTGCATCCAGGCTGCCATGGTGGAGCTTCTGTGCCTCGGTGGGCCTGCTCCTCTCCACAATGGCTGCCACAACCCGGGCCGAGCCGTGGGCGTTGTTTGCTGATCCAGTGGCGAGCTCAGCCGAAGAGGACACGAGCCAAGTCAAAATGACGAGCGTGCTGTCTGCGGCCTACAGCGTAGGCTCCGATCGCGACCTCCCACCGCAACGGCTCGATCAAATCCCCGAAGAACTACCGCCCCCGGCCAGCGATCTGTCGGTACCCCCAGTCAGGCCCCCGCCGTCGCCACTCGTCGAGGCACCGCCCGACATCAATGTCGATGACCGCCGGCTCCCGTTGACGCTCGCCGAAGTGCTCGCGAGCGTCGATCGGCATTACCCGTTGTTACTCGCAGCCGAAGGCAAACGTGGTATCGCTGCAGGTGAAATGACAAGCGCCATGGGTGCCTTCGACCTCAATGTCACCGGGATGGGCAGTTCCCTCGCCCCGAGCACCTACGAGAACTACATCTCCGACTTCGGCATGGAGCAGCAGTTCGCGCAAGGGGGCGTGTCGATGTTTGGCGGCTACCGCACTGGCTTTGGTGATTTTCCGACCTACAAACTGCACAACAAGACTGCAGCCGGGGGTGAGTTCCGCGGCGGGCTCACGATGCCACTCGCTCGCGATCGAGATATCGACTCTGCGAGGGCGGGTCGCGCCCAGGCCCAACTCAGCCAAGCGATCGCCGAACCGAGCATCGCCCGCAGCCGCCTCGACTACATGCGTGCCGCTGCCCACGCTTACTGGCTCTGGACAGGAAGCGGAGAAAACCGCGAAGCAACAGAATCTCTCGTCAAGCTTGCCAGCGACCGGGACGCTTTTCTCGGTCTCCGCGTGGATCGTGGGGCCACCGCCAACATCGAGCGGATCGACAACAAACGGAACATCGCCATGCGCGAGGGGATGGCAGTCAAAGCCGACCGGATGGTGCAACAAGCCACCATTCACCTCTCGCTCTACTACCGCGACAACAGTGGTCAACCGTTGCTCGTGAGCCGGAATCGCATGCGACGACTGCCTGAGCCGATCGAGCCTTCCTCGGCGATCTACACCGAGGCGTTGTCCCGCGCCATCGCACAGCGGCCCGAGTTTCGCGAACTCTCCCTGCAACGGGAAAAACTGATTGTCGAACGCAAACTCGCCGCGAACGACACGCTGCCCGGCCTCGACGCTCAGATTGCCGCCAACCAGGACCTTGGCTACGGCAGCAGCCCGCTCTCCGGTCCAGAGGGCCTGAACCGACAGGTGCTCTCGGCGACGCTCATCTTCCAGATGCCCGCCCAACGCCGAGGCGCACGCGGCAAGCTGCAGTCTATCGATGCCAAACTCGCCCAGATCGACCAGCAACTCCGTTACACCGAAGACAGCGTACGAGCTGATGTGCAAGACGCGTTTTCCAAGCTTGAGCGAGCCTACGCCTTTCACGATAAAACCGTCGAAGCTGTGGAACTTGCCGACACCGTCGCCAATGCGGAACGGGAGCAGTTTCGCTTGGGGCGGAGCGACATTCTTCGGATCGCCCTCCGCGAGCAGGCGAAGTTTGACGCCGACTTGATGGAGATCGCCGCCCGGCAGTCGTACTGGACGGCCGACAGCGATCTGAGGGCAGCCGACACGTCTCTGGGCCCAAGCATGCCCGGCTTCCCGGTGCCATCGGAGATGGTGATCCCTGAAGAACCGGCGTCACCGATCCGCCCCTCAACCCGCACCGATCTCGAACTCCAGTTGCCCCCGCAAGCCGACGCTCAGCCACGCAGGCTGCGATAGCGGCGAATCAGGGCGTTGGTGGAACTGTCATGTGAGAGTTGCGGTTCCTCCGCGGCCTCCAGTTCCGGCACGATCCTGCCAGCCAGTTGCTTGCCGAGCTCCACGCCCCACTGGTCGAAACAGTTAATATTCCACACCGCTCCCTGCACGAAGACGGCGTGTTCGTAAAGCGCCACCAGGCTCCCCAGCAGACGAGGCGTGAGCTGCTCTGCGAGAATCGTGCTCGAAGGACGATTCCCCGGGAACGTGCGATGGGGAATCAGCCAATCCTGGCACCCTTCGTCAGCCAGTTCTTCGGCCGACTTACCGAAGGCGAGCGCCTCGGCTTGAGCAAACACGTTGGCCATCAAGAGGTCGTGATGGCGGCCAAGCGGGTTGAGTGACTTAGCAAAGGCGATGAAGTCGCACGGGATGACTTCCGTGCCCTGATGAATCAACTGATAGAAGGAGTGCTGGCCATTTGTGCCTGGCTCGCCCCAGTAGATCGGCCCCGTCGTGTAGCCACCCGCCGAGTTTGGGTCGATCGGCTGGCCTGCGAGTGTCACGCGTTTTCCGCACGACTCCATCGTTAGTTGCTGGAGGTATGCCGGAAAGCGAGCCAGGTACTGG
>JBMTLP010000191.1:0-6277 GCA_049433245.1 Pirellulales bacterium | reverse complement strand
TTATGCGTACGAGAGACGCGAAGCTTGTCAGATTCCAGCATGTCCTTCGCCGCCGCCGCCGCCATCACCGCCATCACCACTGCCTCGGCCGCCATCTCCACCGCCAACACCTCCAGCACCATCACCAGGAGCCCCACCGCGAGCAGCACAACCGTCCAGACGATTTGGCTCATGACACCTCGCGGACAATGACGCGTCCGCTCCGTACTTCGATCACACGCACCTGACGACCAGGCTCGATCAGATCTCCTTCGACAAACACATCCTGCATCCGTCCGTCGATCCTGGCCGTGCCTGCCGGGGCCAGACGACTCGTGGTCACACCTTCCAAGCCGATCAGCGCATTGAGGTGCTCCTGGTCACTCACTGGCGACAACTCGTCCGGTGGCTCAAGGAGCACGTTTCGCAGCATAGGCGTTGCTGGCAACCACCGCCGGGCCAACACGGCCAGAGCCAGAATGCCCGTCCCAGCCGCCAAGATGCCAAACAACGAGGACTGCAGCTGCCGCACCTGGTAGTCGTTCGCGGGAAAAATAAACGATTGGCTTGCGAGCACCAACGATCCAACGATCAGCAGGCCTCCTCCGAGTCCGAGCACGCCAAAGCCGGGCAGCACAAAGATCTCCGCCGCAAGGCAGAACAGTCCCGCCAGGAAGAGCATCACTTCCAGCCAGCCGGCGGTGCCCTGCAAGTACTGGCTCCAGAAGTACACGATGAAGGCCACCATCGCCACGAAGCCGCCGAGCCCAAGACCGGGCGTATGCAGTTCGATGTAGAGCCCGGCTCCGCCGATCAGCAGGAGGAGCCATGCCACTCCAGGCTGTGCGAGCGCGTCAAAGAGTTGATCCACCCAACTCGGTTCAACGATGGCCATCTCTCGTTCAAGCCCATACGCCGCTGAAAACTCGGCAGCAGACTCGACGAGGTGCGTGGTCAGCCCGAGCGATTCGGCCGTGCTGCCCGTCATCCGAATCGGACCAACCCCGATCTGGGGCCCAGCCTTCCAGACTGCCTGATCGGGTCTCTCCGCCAACTCCTCGTCGCTGAAGTAGCCCACCCGCCCGCTCTCCACGTCGGTGTAGCGACGAACGGTGATACCAGGCGTAACGACGGCCAGCGGCAGCGACCACGACCGATCGCGGGGCTTCGCCACCCCTTCACGCCAAGCCACACGGAGAGCCTCGAGCGATCGGGCGTCGAGCGCGCCTGCCCCTTCACCTCCGAGCACGGCCTCCTCCGCCATCACCAGTTCATCACAGGCCAAGGCCACCAAGGCCGCGTCTGAGAGTGCTTCCGATGGCACCCACGCCACGGTGCGAACCTGCGTGGGATCCTGCGCCGCAAGCGTCGTCGCCAGCACAAGGCTCTGTTCGACGGAACCACCCGGGCTGTCGATCCTTAGACAGATCAGGTTGGCTCCTTGCTCAACTGCCTCGGCCACGCGGGTGCGAACGCGTGCCACACCCGCCGCATCGATCGCGCCGGCAAGTGGTATCTGCACTGCTTGCCAACCACCGTCAAGTGATGGATCTTCCGCCAAGGCCTCAGGGGCGACCCCAATCCCACGAGCCACGTCCGCCGGCGTGTCGGCAAGCCACTGCACAAAGCCTGCCTCCCGCGCATTCCGCGCGGAAAACACGAGCGGAGAGGGCCCGAGCTCTTCCACACCAAGCACTGCCACCGTCTCACGCAGAAGATCAGCCTTCTCCCGGCTCGACACAAACTGCTCACCACCAGGGGTCGTCACCCGCAAGGCACGGGCAGCTGGATCCAACATCGCGACAGCGACCGCAGGAGGGAACAACTGCCGCCGCGACGCAATCTCGGCATACGCCGCACGCATGGCTTCGTCGACGAGGGCTGGGTCTTGTTCGACAGGACCCAGCGTTGCCGTGGGCGCCATCACAATCTCTTCGCAGGCGAGCACGGCAAGCACGGCGTGGCCTGACACCGACTGAGGCACCCACGCGATCGTTTTCACGCCTTCGAGTTGCCGACCGCTTAAGAACCTGGCGACCTCCAGGGAGCGACCGAAGTCGCTGGGCCCCTCCGTCGCATCGTCAAACCGCACGACCAACCGACCCCGCTGTCCGGGCTGACTGCGCAGTTTTGGAAACTGCCTCACCACAGTCGCCAGAAACTGCGTGTCGCGATTGCCCTGAATAGGAAGCCTCAGCGAAATCGATACGACTGGCGGGGGGGCAACCGCTACGGGCAAGTGATCGTCGGCCACGGCCTCGGCCTCGGCGATCGGCTCCTCGTTGCTCGTCGCCGCCGGCGCGGGGCCTGCGGGTGTCGTCACCTCGGCGAAGGGGTCATCCGAGAAGAGATCATCCCCCGCCGCGCCCCTCACCAAGAGCGCAAGCAGCAGGCAGGCCACGGCGGAGGTTGCCGACAGAGTCGAGGCCGCCCGAAGCGTTTGTCGTACGCAGAAAAACTGCTCCCAGCACGCTCCAGTACCCGCCATTCGCATCCGTCACCTCAACCGGTTTACAGCCAGTCAACCTCTCTCCATCATAAGCACCCACTCCACCAAACGCCCGAGTCGCACCGGAAACAGGGTCGACTCCCAGCCCGCAGCGAGTTTGCCATGCATGCCAGCCCCACCCAGCCGACGACGAACCTCTCACAACGCCTGATCGAGGCCTTCGAAACCAAGGCACTCAAGCGGGGCAGTTTCGTGCTCGCCTCAGGAAAAACTGCGAACTTCTATCTCGACGCCAAGCAGGTCGTGCTCGATGCGGCTGGCGCGATGCTCGTAGGGCAGGCAGTGCTGGCCCGGCTCCAGGAACTTGGCCCCCTGCCCGACGCCGTGGGCGGGATGTCGATCGGTGCCGATCCGATCACGGCCGCCGTCGTCACGATGGCTGGTGCAGCCGGTTTGCCACTCAAGGGCTTCATGATCCGTAAGGAACCCAAGGGACACGGTCTCGGCCGCTACGTTGAAGGACCAGTGGCGGCTGGCAATCGTGTGGTGATTCTCGAGGACGTGGTCACCACCGGTGGGTCCTCACTCCTGGCGATCGACCGAGCAGTGGAGTTCGGTCTTCAGGTGGAACGTGTGGTCACGCTGGTTGACCGCCTCGCCGGCGGCAAAGAAGCGTTCGCTGCCCGGGGCATTCCTATGGAGTCGATGCTCACGATTCGCGACCTGGGCATCGATCCCACGGCCGACGCCTAAAACTCGCCGCCCAGCCATCTCTCAGGCGTGCGACTGCTCGGCTTGCCGCCACCGTATAGACACGCATAGTCTGCCTGAAGAGCCGTGGCCCGCCGCGCTGCGGCTTGGCGTGATCGTGGCGAACGGTGATCCAACGAGGAGCTCTGGCGATGAAACAGCATCTTTCCCTCGGCTGCATGCTCTTCGCCTCGCTGTTGCTCGTGCCGTGCGGCGGCCGGCCTACCCTCGCTCGCGGCGTGACCGCCGCAAACGAACATAGCGAGCAGACCGACACCGCTCGTGTAGCCACGCTCATCGAACAGCTCGGCGACCCCGACTACAGCCGTCGACAGGTGGCGATGCGTGAGTTGGAGCAACTTGGCGGGGCCGCGATCGATCCGCTGCTGGAGGCTGCCGAGCAGAGCACCGACCTAGAGATTGCCTTGCGTGCCCGCTGGCTCGTGCATGCCATCCCGCTCGGCCGCCCGCACGACCCACCTGTCGTGACCGAACTCCTCAACGACTACAAGGCCGCCTCACTCAACCAGCGGGTGTCGATCATGCACCGCCTGCTGCGACTCGACGATGCCGCTGGTATTGAGCCGCTGAGCCGCTTGCTCAGGTTGGAGCAATCAGACGCCGCGGCCCGCGTTGCAGCGGCGTTGCTCGTCCGGGAATGGTCGCCAGGAGACCCCTTCTTTCGCCGCATGATGCCACTGATCCGAGACGGTCTTGGCACAAGCCAACGGCCTGCGGCACTGCTCGTGCTGGCCGTGGTCGACTTTGAGGACGGGCAGCCTGGAGCGCTCGACGCCTTGGCAGCCGCTCGGCAAGCACTCCTCTCGGGCTACGTGGCATCCAGCGAAGTGCCGGTCCCGGCGTTTGATGCAGAGGAAGAGGCTTCGGAGTTGTCGAGCGGCCTCGCCGCCTCCACCAACCGCATCTTCGAACGGCTCTCGCTGGAAGCCCTCGTGACCGCGGGCCAAAGGCCCGCCGCCCTCAAACGAGCCGCCACCATCCTGGAAGAGGCCCGCGACAACAAAGGAGACGAAGCGGCACTGTTTCTCGCCTGGTGCACCGAGCACCAACTCGCCGAGGTCGTCGACACGCTGACCTTCAGCCCCGTAGGCACTGTCGACGACGACATGACGCTGACCTGGGCTGCCGCAGTAGCGTTTGCCGCCAGCGGACAGGTCGAGCGAAGTCAACAGACGGCGGTCGCCGCGAGTGCCTTAGCCGAGGGTGAGACCATGGACCGGCTGCAGGCGGCGATCATGCTTGCCAAGTGGGGAGCTACGGAATGGGCCAGCAGTGAGTACGAAGCCGTGATTCGTGATCCACAGGCACAGTCGATCGAGTTTGTGTTGACCGCGGTGATGTTTTCTGAGTTTCTCCACGATCAGGGCCGTGAAGATGAAGCGGCTGCAGCGCTCGCTGCGATCTTTCAGCCTCGGCCGCGGGACAACCTCGATCCCGACACAGTGCTGCGTCAGCTGGACCGCGAGCCAGCGACCACCCGTTCACGGATGCTCTATTTCGAAGCCACAGCGGCGGCAGCACGCGGTGAACTTGGGCTGCAGCGACAAAAATTGGAAGAGTCGATCCGCACATCCCCCAAAGACGTCGACGCCCTGATCGCGCTCCACAAACTCGCCGATGCCACCCCGCTGCAAGCGCAGGCCGTGCAACGGCAGATCGACGCCGCCCTTGCCCAAATCGAACGCGAAATCGCAAATGCGCCAGATGAACCGAACGGCTACAACGAGTATGCCTGGCTAGCTGCCAACACGGCGGACGACACCACGCCACCCGAGCGTTTGCTCAAAGCCACGCGCTCCTCGCAGCGATCGCTGGAAATGTCGTTCGATAACGCGAGCTACCTTGACACGCTCGCGCACTGCCATGCTGCGGAAGGCCGCTTCGACCGCGCAATCCGTACCCAGTCGCTCGCCGCCCGCTACGAGCCGCACAATCGCACGATTCAACGAAACCTGGCACGGTTTCGCGAACTCGGCGCTGCGACATCGCGAAGCGAGTAAGAGGTGGCGGCGACTTATGCAGCCGGCGCCTTCGCCTCGGCATCCAGCCGCTGCCCGTCTGCTGGACCTCGCCCAGCACCGCCGCGACCACCCGACGAACCCTCGGGGCGTTCGTCCTCTCCACCGCGACCTGGCATGAACCGCCGCCACTGACGCATCCGCCGATCGAGCCACTCCATTCGCTCCGAGGCTGGCAACTGCACCAACCCCGCCCGCTCAACGGGATCCGCGAACTCCACCCAGGCATGCCACAGCCGTGCCGCATCCACCAGGTCGCTCCTGTTGGGATCAGCAAGAGCTTGGGCCAACGCCAGATAGGCCTCCCGCTGCGAAGGGGCCAACTCACCGTAGGCGATGCGGTTGAATTCAAACTGCTGCGCGGCATCCATTGCAGCGATCATGTCGCGAGCCGAATTGTCAGCCTCCTCTTCCTGCACGCTCGGTGGAGGCAAGACCCACTCACCAGCCAGAAAGACTCGCCGAAAGTCTTCAATCGCCGCATCGAGTTCTGGCGTGGGCACGTACAACCGCTCGTCAACACCGTCGGCACTTTCGTCGGTGGCTGGGGCGTCGGCGCCTTCAGCCGAGTTCTCTGGCGGACGCGGCTGCCCTCCGGCCCTCCCTCGCCAACCACCATCGCGGCCCGAGAACGTTGGCACAACGTAGTCGCCCTGGGCAAAGGCCTCTAAGAACGCAATCGACCCGGCTTCTTCCAAGGTTTCCAGGTGCGTGATCACAACCGCAAGTTCAGGAGCCCGTGGCGAACGTCGATTGTTGCCAGCCCCATTCCCCGCCGAACCGGTCACAAAGCCCGCGGCGAGCGAGGCCGACACAATCACCCCTGCCACCATCCACCTCCACCGCTCGCTGAGCCCACGTTTCGCGTCAACTGGCCCCGATGAAGGCACCCCGCGGGCTACCGAAACCGCAGCCATCTCCATCGTGGAGGAGGCGAGGCTGGGGGTGGAGCGAGCGGCCGGCAACACATCGAGCGCGTTCCAGAGATCACCGAGCACGGCTGCTGGCGTGTCCTGATCGGGCGTTGACCCAGCGATCCGTTCCGACTCCGGCGGCTGGC
>JBMTLP010000190.1:0-6284 GCA_049433245.1 Pirellulales bacterium | reverse complement strand
GTTCCGCAGCCTTGTTCCGTGCGTCTTGCGTCGGCCCCCGCTCGGCTCCGAGCGTCTGCAGCGTCGCATCGCTCCGCAAGAGGCTCACGGCCGTCTCTCAATCGTCTGGTGTTATCCGCCCAGAGCGAGTCGCAAGCACTGCAGCCAAAACGCGGCGTAGTGCTCCCAGAAGACGAGGTTGCACGCCCAGTGAGGCGCCGGGTCTGACATGTAGCAGACGACATGGCCCTTTCCGAGTCGCTGGCTGACCAGCAGCGGGTCACCGGTCTCTTTGAGTGTGAGCAGCGGTTCGACGCCAGGCTTCGTTCGTACCTGGTTGTAGCCGAGGATGGGCGGACAGCTGGCGAGATCAAGGTCGCCAAAGGCCACGCGGCCTGCGTCTGAGGCGATGGGGTGGTAGCCCTCGGTGCTCTCGACAAGGTCCTCATGCTCGAGGCAGACGACTGGCATCGCGTCTTTGAGCAGCGTGCGGCCCCAGCCTCCCTTGCCTTGCTCTCCTGTGAACGAATACCAGCCGCCCAGCAGCATCAGTCCCTTCCCTGCTTGCACGGCCTCACGGGTCAGTCGCATCCTGTCAGGAAACGTGAGCACGCCATTTCCAAACTTGGAGCGGTCAAAGAAGTTGGGGGCGAGTTGAAAGAGTTTGCCTTCGACATCGCTGAAGATCACGACGTCGTAGTCTGCGAGCACCCGCTCGTACTCGCCGGGCCCCAGTTTGTAGAAGTCCCATGAGGGAACGCTCGTCACCTCATGTTCGCCGGTGGATTCAAGCGCCTCCGTTAGCCAGGTGCCGTAGTTGAAGACATCCAGCCCCTTCATTGCATTCTGAAAGGGTGACTCGGCAAACCACGGGCCCGTCAGGACGGCCCAGTCACCCACGTAGTAGATCCGCGCCATGCGTGTCTGCTTCCAGCTCAGGTGCTCGTGACGTGTGCGGCCCGGAGGCCCCCCGGACACGGTTATAACAGAGGCCACGGGAGTCTCGGGCACTGGTCGCGGCTGCTATAGTCTTCACCCAGGGTACGTGGCTGGGAGCAGCGTGGCCGACAGGCATGGCCGGTGTCTTGAGAGGTGGGGCGAGAGCGATGTCGACATCCTTGCGATGGGGCGGCGGCGTCATCGAGGGCTTCTATGGAAAGCCCTGGACCACGCAAGAGCGGTCGGAAGTGTTTGCCTGGATGGCAGCCAGCGGCCTGCACACCTACTTCTATGCTCCCAAGGATGATCCGCATCACCGCAGCATCTGGCGGCAGCCGTTGCCGGAGACAGAGGCCGCTGCCCTAGGGGAGCGGATTGCTGTCTGTCGTGCCCACGCCATCAATCTTGTGTTTGCGATCCATCCAGGGCGCGACATTGAGCACAGCTCTGAAGAAGACCTGCAGCTGCTGATCGATCGGTTTGAACAGGTCGGTAGCCTGGGTGGGCGTCACTTTGCGGTGCTCTTTGACGACATCCCGGGAGTGCTCTCAAAGCAGGATGCCGAGCGGTTTGAGTCACTGGCAGAGGCCCAGGCAGCGGTGGCCAACCGCGTTCAGGCCTGGCTAGAGGAGCAGCTCCCTGAAGGTCGGCTGCTTTTGTGTCCCACCGCCTACTGCACGCGGATGTCCAATGCCAAGCTTGGCGGCGAAGGCTATCTCGCTGCACTGGGATCGCGGCTCGACCCTGCCGTCGATGTGCTCTGGACGGGTCCGGAGATCATTTCGCGGGAGATTAGCAGCGAGCATCTCGCGAGCGTGGGTCAACTGCTGCAGCGGCCGCCGGTGATCTGGGACAACCTGTTTGCCAACGACTACGACGCGGATCGCTTCTTCGTCGGTCCGCTGCACGGCCGCTCTCCCGAGATCGCTCCGCTCATCCGCGGCCTGCTGCTCAACCCGAACAACGAGCAGCCACTCAACTACATGCCACTGCACATGCTCGGGCAGTTTCTCGCGCATCTTGCCGACAGCACCGCTGAGGTCTGGCAGCCGCGTCAGGCGTTTCTCAAAGCGTTGGCTGCCTGGCACGGCTCGTTTGCACTCTACGACTCCGACGCCGAGGCGATCACCGACGCTCAGCTGCGGCTCCTCGCCGACTGCTTCTCGCTGCCCCATGCGCATGGTGACGACGCGAAGACGTTGCTGGCTGAGATCACGGACGCAGTGACGCGACCAGGCACCATTTGGAGCGATGCAGATGCGGTCTGTCTGGCCAAGGTGACCGCGTTTGAAGAGCTGACCACCCGGCTGACGGACCTCAGAGACCGGCCATTGTTTCAGGCGATGAGCCGTCGCCTGTGGGCCCTGCGGGAAGAACTTTCACTGCTGCGGCAGCGGCTCTGCAATCGGCGGCGAGTGGCGGTCGGTGAGCCGGCGCTGCCCGACGACGACCACCTGCCAGGAACCTTCCGTGGTGGTTTTGTGGCCGACCTCCGCCGGCTGCTGCCCTTCCCTGCAGCTGGCCGCGACGGAACTGCTCGTAGGCTGCCACTGTTGCGACACGCACGGGCAGACGATCAGGCCGCCTGCTACCGCGTCTGTCTGGAAACGGGCGATCATGGTGGCGATGGCACTCCGTTCTACACCGATGATCCCGATGCCTTGGGGCGCGTCTTTGTGGGACCGTATCTCGCCTTTGAGCCAGACCTTGCGTTTGTGTTGGAAGACAGCGAAGGAGTCTGCGGATATGTCCTGGCCACTGCCAGCTCGGCGACGTTCTTCCAGCGGTATGAGGAAGACTGGCGGCCTCAGCTCACAGCTTCCTTTGCCGAGCCTGCTGGCGACCGGGCGACATGGACGCGGGCTCAGCAGATGCACTACGAGTATCACCACCCCGACTACCACTGTCCTGAGCCACACGACGCGTTTCCAGCCCACGCCCACATCGACCTGCTGCCACGGGCGCAGGGCCTCGGCTTCGGAAAGCCGATGATGCGACACATCGTGACGGAACTTGCGGCGCTCGGCGTGCCGGGTGTGCACCTGGGGGTCAGTGGGCGGAATCAGCGGGCCCTCGCGTTTTATGCAGGCCTTGGATTTCGCGAACTCGAACGCACCGGGACACCTGGCGATGAGGTGATCTACCTCGGCCTCCGGCTGTCTTCAACGGTGGAGCGGCCATGAATGCCACGCCTGGAGAGCCGACGGCGGCGGGCATTGGGCCACGCATCGCGATGCGGATGACCGCCTTTGCCGAGACACCGATCATGGCCGCGATCCGTGGTGGCGTGGTGGCTGTCGTGCCACTGACGATTGTCGGTGGTGTGTTTATGCTGCTGGCCAATCCGCCGTTTGCGGCTGCCGAAGCATGGGTCGCGGACTACGCCGACACGCTCAGCATCCCCGTGGCTGCAACTTTCGGCCTGCTCGCCCTCTTTGTCTGCCTGGCGGTGGCCTACGACCTCGGCGAGCGACGGGGCCAGGATCGACTTTCGAGTGTGATTCTCGCCGGGGCGAGTTTTCTCCTGCTGGCGGTCGAGCCAGAGACGGGGCAGCTGGCGGCTGAGCCGCTGGCGTCGCAAGGCATCCTCACGGCGATCCTTGTGGCGATTGCGGCGGTCGAAGTGCAGGCCTTCTTCACCCGTCGCAACCTGGTGATTCGCATGCCGGATGGTGTGCCACGGATCATTTACGAGTCGTTTGCGTCGCTGGTGCCCCTGACGGTGTTGCTGACAGGTTTTTGGGCCCTGAAGTTTCTGCTGGGAGTCGATCTCACGGCCGCCGTGCAGTGGCTCTTTGGGCCGCTGATCTTCGCTTTAAACACGCTGCCGGGCATCTGCGTGTATGCCGTTCTGGTCACCCTCCTCTGGTCGATCGGCATCAATGGTGACAACGCGCTTGATGCGATTGTGGCGCCAGTGTTTCTGCAGTATCTCGCCGCCAATGTGGAGGCCTGGGAGGCGGGCACAACCGCCCCGTACTCCACGGCGTTGGGCTTCTTCACGAGTTTTGTGAATGTGGGCGGCACCGGGGCGACGATTGCTTTGGCGCTTGTGCTGTTTTACGCGAAGGACGCCGGCGTCCGCCGTGTCAGCCGGCTCTCCTTGCCAACACAGGTGTTTCAGATCAATGAGCCGCTCTTCTTCGGGCTGCCCATCGTGCTCAATCCCATTTTGATGGCGCCGTATGTGATCAACGCCCTCGTGCTGACCGCCACGTCGTATCTGTTGATGGAGTGGGGGCTCGTCGGCCGGCCGGTGGTGGGCATTCCCTGGACAACGCCACCGATCATCGGCCACTACCTCGTGACCGGCGGTGACTGGCGGGCGGCAGTCTGGGGCGGCGTGTCGATCGCACTGGCGATGGTGATCTACTGGCCGTTCGCCCGGGCGTGGCTCAGAGCCAAGGCTCCGCTTGCATCTGCTGGAAAAGAGCATTCCTGCTAACGACATTCTCCCACGGCCCCCGGCAGGGTTCGCGGTGCTGAGAGGACACAGGTGTTGAAACTCCAAAGCTTCTCTCGAAAAAGGTGTGACACAGTGCAGAGATCTCTGCTGACCACGTTGGTCATGCTGATCGGCAGCGCTGCCCATCCAGCCGACACGCCCAACGTTCTGTTGATTGTTGCCGATGATCTCAACTGTGCCATCGCTCCCTATGGCGATGTGGCCGCCATCACGCCGCACCTAGATCGACTCGCCGCTCGCGGCCTCGTGTTTGCCAACGCCTACTGCCAGCAAGCGGTCTGCAACCCTTCGCGATCGTCGTTTCTCACCGGCCTGCGGCCCAACACGTTGCGGGTGGACGATCTGCGCAAGAGTTTTCGCGAGGTGACCCCTGGCGGGCCCACGCTCGTGACGTTGCCGCAGCATTTCAAGAACCACGGCTACTTCTGCCAGAACATTGGCAAGCTGTTTCACAACATGGGAGAGACCCAAGACCGCCAGTCCTGGTCGATCGACGAGGTGCTGTGTCGAGGCACGCACGCCGACGACACGGTCTACAAGAACACTCCTACCCATCAGGGAACGCAGCAGACCGCGATGAAGGCACCGGTCACCGAAGCCCTCAGTGTGCCCGACACGGCCTATCGTGACGGGCAGATTGCGAACCTCGCCGCTGCCATGCTGCGGGATCACCCACAGGGCGGGCAGCCTTTCTTTCTTGCTGTTGGTTTCTGGAGGCCGCACCTGCCGTTTGTGGCCCCCAAGAAGTATTGGGATCTCTACGATCCAGCGGCTCTGCCGATGCCCGTGCCAGCCGTGCCGCCTGTCGGTGCTCCTGAGATCGCCCTGCATGACTCGCGTGAACTACGCGGCTACGGCCACGTGCCTCAAGACCGTGACCTCGACGCCGAAGAGGTGCGGCACCTCCGCCATGGCTACTACGCCTCGATCAGTTTCATGGACGCCCAGGTCGGGGAGATTCTCGATGCCCTCGAAGAGAGTGGGCATGCTGAGAGCACGATCGTCTGCTTTACCTCAGACCACGGTTTTCATATCGGGGAGCACGGTCTGTGGGGCAAGACCAGCAACTTTGAGCAAGACGCTCGCGTGCCTCTGATCATTGCCGATCCTGCCCAGCCAGCAGCGCATGGCAAGACCACGACGGCCCTGGCAGAACTCGTCGATCTCTACCCCACGCTGGCGAGCCTTGGAGGGATCGAACGCGATCTGCCCAAACGGCTCGAAGGCGTAAGCCTGGCACCTGTGGTGGCGGATCCGACCGCCACGGTGAAGCAGGTGGCGTACACCCAGCACCAGCATCCCTTTTACGGGGCTGCCGACAGCTGGCAGGCCTGGGGCTACTCCGCACGTACCGATCGCTGGCGGTATACCGAATGGAGAGCACTTGAAAACGGGGGCGTGATGGCACGTGAACTCTACGATCACCAAGCCGATCCCGAGGAAACGCTGAACGTGGCCCACCGCTACCCCGATGTGGTCGCGACGCACGTCATGCTGATCACTGAAGCGTTTGGGGCAGCACCGTGAAAGAAACCGCACGGCGGGTACATCCCGTGGAGGGCTTCCATGCTGGGCGTCCAGACTGGCGACATGCTGTTGAAGAAGAACCTCACCTTCAACGGAGTTGACGCCCCGTTAAACGAGACCTCTTTAGGAGAGAGACTTCTGGCGTGACCACAACCTGGGGAAGAAAGAGGCCGAAGGGAAAACACTTCACTGCAGACCAGATCATCGTGAAGTTGAGAGGAGACGAAGTTCTTCTTGCTGAAGGAAAGACAGTTGCGGATGTTGTCCGCAAGATTGAGGTGACGGAGCAGACCTTCTACTGGTGGCAGCGGGAAGAGGAGAGACTGAGGACGGATCAGGCAAACCGCTTGAAAAGACCTCGAGATGAAGAACG
>JBMTLP010000189.1:0-6286 GCA_049433245.1 Pirellulales bacterium | reverse complement strand
GAGGGCGAAAGCGAGAATGCAGGAGTGAGCGAAGCCAGGATGGCGCAGCGAACGCCCGGCTCATCGGCTTGGGCTCACCCCGAGCGCCCCTACTTGAGCAACCGCCCCAAAGCCTCAAGCAGCTGCATCGCCTGCTGCGGCGACCCCACCTCTTCCACAAACGTCTTTGCCGCTAGCAACTGATCGACGGTGTACGCCGCATCGGCTGACGAAGAACGCTGCGGTCGGTTGGCCACGACTGGCGGTGCAGCCAAAGGCTTCTCTGGCACGGGTGGCAAGGCGGGTCGCACAGGCGGCTTGGCGGAAGCCGACTTCTTGCTCTGACGGGTACGCCCCTGCAACCCCATCTTCTTGAGCACAATCGAAACCTGAGCCGGGGCAACGGTGATCCCCCGCTCCTCGAGTGCACGCACAATCTCCACCGGTCGCGGATGCCTACCAGCCTCAATCAACCGGCTCGCCTCCGCGCGGACCTCGGCGCTTTTGTTGACCTTCGCGCCATCGCCTGCGTCATCAGCCGCGGGGGCGTCGTGCGCAAAATCGTCGCCTTCAATCTGGGTGTCGGTCGCGTCCGTCTCGAGTTCGTGGTTCATGCCATGCCTTTCGTGAAACAACTCGTCGCCGCCGTGCAGCCCGCGAAACGCCGCGGGGGGCCTTTCCACCGGCTCCGGCCTCCATCGAGCAGAGTCCGGATTCTTGCCGTTTGCCGCCGACTTTCCAAGCCGCGGCCGCCTACTTAGGCATTGGTCGCATCCGCCGTCGGAAAACCACCCCTGCGGCAAAACCGTCCGCGATCCCGCACCCACCAACCAACGCCACCGACGAACAATCCAGTGGCGATCAGGAAGTAGACCGGAAGGGTGCCCACTACAAAACGGAAGGCCGACTGTTCGGATTCCACCAACGGCTCCGCAGCAGTCATCCCCACAGCCTCAGCGGCTGCAACAGCGGCTGAAAACACCAGGCTCATCAAGCCGTAGCTGATGTTGATCGCCAGCCCACGAAAACTCAGCACCGTCGCCCGTCGATCAGACCCAACGAGCTGGTTGAGATAGTGGCTTTGCAAGAACATCAGCATCCGCATCGTGAGCGACAGGAGCATCGCGAAGATCACGCCCCACCAGGGCACAAAACAGGCCGTCCCCACCAGACCAACAAATGTCACCAGCGTGATCACGAGGAAGTTTCGCCGCGGCGTGGTTTCCATCGCGAGCCGACGGATCGGGCCCGCCGCCACCAGGCTCACGAGCGCCGTGCCTGCAGCAACAAAACCGAAGGCCGGCTCCGGAATCTCAATCTGCCGGTAGATCTCGCTGGAAACCACCAACAGCTGACGGATCGGCTGATCGAAGAGCACACCCGCGAGAATCACCACGAGCACGACCGGATGGGCGAGGATCCACCAGCCGGTGGCCGCCGTCTGACGAAAGGGTGCAAGCAAACCACCGGTAGACGCGGTGGGCGTCCGCAGAGGCTCACGCATCGCGAGCGTGACCGCCACCACGCCCAACGCTGAGCCGAGCGTCAACCAGACTGGCAGGCGAAAGGTATCGGCCGGCGTGAAAGTTGCCGGCAGCCCCACGGAGGCCGCCAGTGCATTGAGTGGCCCGGGCGTGTAGAGCAGGCTCCCGGTGACCATGCCGGCCATCGTGACGATCGCTCCCACCTGCATCATTCGCTCAAGCACCCGTGGCCATTCGCCGGCGCGGCCAGCGGCCACCAGGGAGTCGTAGGCCAGGGCCTCATCCGCTCCAGAGGCGAAGGCCTCCGCCGCCCCACTGACGATGCGGTTGAGCATCAGCACCGGAAACACCCACCTCGATGGCACAGGAACCAAGCACAGGGCCAGCATCTCCACCACCATCAGCCCAGCCGATGCCACCAGCAGTCGCTTGCGACCAACAAGATCCGCCAGGGCGCCAGACGGCACCTCCAGCAACACAATCACCGCAGCCCAGGCCGCATTGAGCAGACCAAACTGCTCAAGCGTGATCCCGAAATCGAGAAACAGGATCATGAACACGGGGTAGTAGAACCGCACGTTAAAAAGGATGCGGAAGGCCATGAACAGCCGCGCATTGCGGGTAGCCAGGCGATGGGCATCGGCCGTGGGAGGCTGCTCGTCAGGCACGGTTGCGGTCACAGCACACTGCTTTCTACTGACGCAGCCAGGCCAAGATGTCGGCCACATCGCCTGGCGCAAGGACCGTAGCGAGCGACTCTGGCATCAGCGAAATGGGACTCGCCACGAGTTCGTCGATCTCCCGACGCAGGATCGTCTCAGACTTTCCTTCCTGCCCCAAGAGCGTCACGCTCGTGGCGGTATCGGCAGCGAGCAGTCCACTGACAACGCGACCGTCTGTCGTGAGCACGCGATAGGTCGTGTAACCCCCGGCGATCCTGGCATTGGGCGCGAGTATCGACAGCAGCAACGTTTCGTATGGCTGCTGCGATTCCCCATCGAGATCTGGCCCCACCGCCACTCCTTCGCCGTGTGAACGATGACACACCCCACAGTGCTTGAGAAACAACTGATGCCCACGCGAGACATCGCGCGGTGTGCGACATGCGTCGAGGTAGGTGCCGAGCCGATCGACGGCAGGAGCGGTAAGGCTGGCGAACAGCTTCTCGGCCCGCTGTGCGACCTCGCGATCCCGGCAGGTTGCTAAGGTCGATCGCTGCAGGGCCGAACAGGCTGCGGCTGGAAGCTCTCCCGACTCCATCGCGGCCACCACAACGGGCAGCCGATCGCTGCGGGCAAAGCACGCGGTGAGGATCGCCTCGCGAACCGCAGGCGTGGCCGACGTGAAGGCCCCGATCAGGTGCGACGCAATCGCGGCGTCGCCTTCCTCAGCAAGCTCGTGAACGGCAGCGAGACGGATCTCCGGCGAAGCCTGGGGATCGCTGAGCCGCGCACGTGCTTCCGCGAGCCGCGCCTCGCGTTGCTCAGCCGACTCAATCCGCATCAGCCGCACGAGTTCCCCTGCCGATGTGGCCACCTCATCGGTGCCGTCCGCAGCAGCCGCGGTGATAGCCCTCACGGCCGCGGGCGCGATCGTCACCGAGGTTGTCTCGGCAAACGCCTCGCGCACTCCCGCAAGACCTGCCGCCTTGAGGCTCTCATCGGCCGTGGAAGTGATCGCGAGAATCGATGCGGAAAGTTCGGCAGGGTCGCGTCGCACGGCGACCGCACGCGCAAGCAGCGGCACGAGGCTGTCTGCCTCGCCGATCGCCTCAGGCTCATTCAGGAGTGCCTCCAAAAGTTCACCCGCGCGGTCGGCTGCCGCCGTCATCACGGCCGCATCCATCCACAGCACGCTGCCGTGGGTGCGAGCTATCTTCGCAAGCAACGCCACGGCACGCGGATCCGACGTGTTGCCCATCGCCACCGCCACTTGCCGCACGACGCCTACATCGGGATCGTCCGCCAGCGCCATCACTGCAACACGCAGGTCGCTGTTCTGAGCCACACTTGCCGCGGCCACCTGCACTGCATGCGTCCGCACGGCAGGATCAGGATGCGAGAGCGCCCGCTGCACCGCGCGGGTGTCGTCGACTTCCAGATACGCAAGCAGCCGAAGCGCTGAGACCACGCCGGCTCGCGAGGTGCCATCATCCACCAGCCGGGCGATGTCCGCAGCCTGCTGCCCTCCGCACCCTTCAGCCAGAAGTCGAAAAGCAGTCTGCCGCCGCCAGAATCTCGGGCTGGCGAGCTCACTCACCAGATCACGTTCGGAGAGCCCATCCATCGCCGGCTCAGTCGGCGGCATCGAGTCTGCCACGATCTTCCAGATGCGTCCGCGGTCGATGCCGTGATCGAGTTCATACTGCTGCTGCAGATACCGGGGGATCGCCGAGTAGTCCTCAATAATCTCGCGGTAGAAGTCGACAATCGCCACCCCGCCATCCGGTGCGTGCGCCAGGTTCATTCCATGAAACCAGACATCGCTGGAGGTGAAGAACTCAGACGCCATCTCGGCAGCCGGTCGCTCAAGTTCAAGCCCGCCGTGGTCCCGCTTGAGCAGGCTGCGATGGATCAGGTTCTGTGCAGGTTCACAGGTCAATAGTTGCCCTGTGATCTCAGGTAGCGCTGTGTCGTCATAAAAGAACGGCGAGCAGGCCGAGGTGAAGTAGCCGTTGGCTGCCGACTCCGCGATGCCATAGCGATCACGGTAGTACGCCGAGAAGCCTGGATCTGCCTCGCGGCGACTGCGCCACGGATGGGGCTTGCTCGCGGGGAAGGTCTGGCTCTCCCCAAGCCGCTGCTCGAGCCGCCCGAGGGGATGATCAGGATTGCGAGCCGTCGCCTCCCAAGAAAGTGGTGCCACCAGGATCCCTGGCGAACTCGTGCTGATCACGATCCGCTCACCACGGTCGGTGCAGGTGAAACCAAAGGTATGCGTGCGGCCGACCACAGGCTCAATCGCCGTGCCATCCGGCTTGAAGCGAAAGTCCGTGTTCGGAAGATCCACTGCTTCGGCAAGACGTGGCCCCGTGATCCGGCCTCCCCCCGCGCCGGCCCCAACATAAATCCAGCCGTCCGACCACTGCTGGGGCTGGTTGATATTTCGCTCGAGGATGCCCGCCGCGAAGCCGTCATAGAGTCGCTGACGCACGTCGGCCACCCCGTCACCATCACGGTCAGCGAGGAAAAAGATGGAGGGAGCCGCGACGGCAATCACACCATCGCGGGCTGGCACGATGCCGTAGCAGGGAGGGAGCTGGTCGGCAAACAGGGTCGCCCGATCCATCCGGCCATCACCGTTGTCGTCGTGAAGCAATTTGATCGTGCCGAACGTGTCGGCAGCCGCCCGCTGCTTGGCGTCGTCTGGAGCCTGGATGCGGCGCACTTCACGATCGAGCACACCGGTTTTGTTGAGTTGCTCGATGTCTTCCTGGCCCTCGAGGTTGTAGCCATGCAGTTCGCTGACGAAGAGTCGGCCGGCCGCATCCCAGCACACGCCCGAGGGTTCGCAGATCAATGGCTCCGCGGCAACCAGCTGGACCCTTAGCCCTTCAGGGAGTTTGAACGTGCGGCGAGCATCGTCTGGGGAAAGAGGCCGCGGGGCGTCTTGCGGACGGGGAATCTCGGCCGGCGCGGCAACCACGGCGATCACAGCCGCGTGATCGCTCGGCGTGCGACCGTCGTGACTCGTGCGATCGACGGCCGCCGACAGAATCCTCCAGTCGGGCGAGCAGCCAATCCAGTCGATCCGCGCACCATGAATCTGCTCGGCGTCAAACCCGGTAAACGTCCCCTCATCAGCCGTGGCAACCGGCTTCACCTCGCGGAGCGCGTCGACCAAGGGGAGGAGCCCTGCGTCGTTGTCCGCAGTCGCTCCAAAGAGGGCGTTGTAGGGCTCGCTCCCTTCTGCCGCATTGAAGTCGCCCGTCACAATCACGCGGCACTCCGCAGCCTGGTCGCTGAGCCACTTCCGGATCAGCCGCGCCGACTCCACGCGAGCCTGTCCGCCGCGGTGGTCAAAGTGGGTGTTGAGATAGAGGATCTCGTGCCCTGCGAGCGACTGCCGATCGCGAAGCCGGACCCAACTGGCAATCCGCGGCAAGGCGGCATCCCATCCCTGCGAACCAACCATCTCGGGCGTTGGTGAAAGCCAAAAATGGCCGGCATCCACCTGCTCAAAGCGAGCCTCGCGATAGCACAGCGCCGCCATTTCTCCAGCTTCGCCGCCATCATCTCGCCCCACCCCCACCCACGCATATCCCGGCAGGCCGGCCGCGAGTTCGTCGCGCTGAAAAGCGAGCGTTTCCTGCGTGCCCAGTAGATCGGGGTTGGCCGCGCGGATGCAGTCGATCACCCGCTCGCGGCGATGCGGCCAGGCGTTCTCGCCATCGTTGGCGGTGCCGTAGCGAATGTTGAAACTCATCACTGTGACCGGTGGCGGCTCTCCTCCTTGCCAGCGGAGACGTCGCACCTGGCGGTCGTCGGGCCAGCGTCCGCCAGCGAGAATCTCGTCCCGGTTCTCTGGCGATCGCACTGTCGCGGTCATCCCCAGTTCGGTCAGACTCGACCAGTCGACCGGCCGCTCATCGTGGCCGCTCAGCAGCCGCAGATCCTCGATACCAACCTCGACTGTTTGCCAGTCGGACGAAGCCTCGAAGGGCATCACCGCATACCAACTGCCAGGAGGCGTTTTTCCAAACGCAGCCCACGTGTTGAACTCGCACGTGAGCACCAGTTCTCCACCCTGTTGATCGAGCACATCGACCGCCAGCCGCGCACCCGGCCGGCCACGCCCCACCGGGTCGTTCCCCTTGCGAGTCA
>JBMTLP010000188.1:0-6300 GCA_049433245.1 Pirellulales bacterium | reverse complement strand
AACGGTCTCGAACCTCTGCAGTTGGCCGAGCCGGAGAGTCTCGCCGACGGCCAGGAGGTGGTCACGATCGGCAATCCGCTGGGGTTTGAGCGGAGCGTGGTCACAGGACGCGTGTCGGGACAGCGGGAGATTGACGGCATTGAGATGATCCAACTCGCCATGCCGGTTGAGCCCGGCAACAGTGGTGGACCGGTGCTCGATCGTGACGGACGGGTGCACGGGGTGGTGACGCTCAAATCGCAGCGGACCCCCAATCTCGGGTTTGCCGTGCAGGTAGATCGGCTGCGGATGATTCTGGACCAGCCGAACCCTGTGCTCATGGACCGCTGGCTGACGATCGGCGCCCTGGATCCTGCTGAGTGGACGCCGGTGGGGGATGTTCGCTGGACACAGCGGGCGGGCCGCATCTCGGTGTCAGCACCAGGAAACGGATTCGGGGGAAGGTCGCTCTGTCTGGCCGTGTCGGAGCCCCCCGAGAACGTGTTTGAGGTGGCTGTGTGGGTGAAGCTCGACGACGAGGCAGGGGCTGCAGGGTTGGTTTTTGACTCAGATGGCATGGATCGCCACTACGGCTTCTACCCCAGCGGTGGACGGCTACGGCTGACCCGTTTCAGCGGCCCCGATGTGCTCTCTTGGGACGTGCTGGAAGAGCGGCCGAGTGCCGCCTACCGGATGAGGGATTGGAACTACCTTTGCGTTCGTCGCGAAGGGAATCGCATCGTGTGCTTTGTCAACGACGAGCCTGTTTTTGAAACGAGTGATGACCGGTTGCCTGCGGGCCGCGTGGGATTGGTGAAGTTTCGTGACACCGAAGCCGAGTTTCGAGGTTTCGCCGTCGGCCAAGAACTCCCAAGCGTGATGCCTTCGGCGGAGTTGCGCGGTCGTGTTGAAGAACTCACCAAGAACATCGCCAATGGGCCTGTGCTCAGGCTCTCTCCAGATATGGTCGACGGGCTGTCCGCCACAGGCCCCGGTGTCGTGATGGCGGTTGAACAGCGTGCCTTGGCACTTGAGCGGGAGGCAGAGGCGTTGCGAGCGGTGGCCTCGGTCGTTCACGAACAGCAGACCCTCGATGCGTTGGCTGACATGGTTGCCGTCCCGGACGCGGAGATCGATCTCTTTCGCGCGGCCTTGTTGATTGCCAAACTCGACAATGCGGAGATCGATGTCGATGCGTCGTGCGCTGCAGTCAAGCGGCTGGCGGCATCCGTAGCGGCCAGACTGCCACGCGAGGCCGACAATGCTGCTCGGCTGGCGATGCTCGATACGGTGCTTTTTCAAGAACTTGGCTTCCATGGCAGCCGCGGCGACTTCTACAACCGTTCCAACAGCTATGTAAATGAGGTTCTGGACGACCGTGAAGGCATTCCGATCACGCTTGCCGTGCTCTACATGGAGCTGGCACGTGAGTTGGCAGTGAAGGTCGACGGAGTCAGTTTTCCGGGCCACTTCATCGTGGCGACCACAGCAAACAACGGGGACACGGTATGGATCGATGTCTTTGAAGCGGGGCAACGGCTCACGCGGGAGGACCTTGCCGCACGGCTCCAGGAGCAGGCTGGCATGGAACTCTCCGACCGCCATTTGGCCGTGGCGAGTTCACGGCAGATTCTTGCCCGCATGCTCGGCAATCTCGAGGGGATCGCGAGCCGTGAGCAGGATGCACCAGCCATGCTCCGTTATCTCAGCGGGATCCTCACCGTCACACCCGGAGCCACCCGCGACCGCGTACTTCGCATGGTCACCGCCGAGCGGCTCGGTCGGCGCGAGTTGGCCCTCATGGATGCACGCTGGCTGCTCGACGAAGCCCCCGACGACATCGACCTGGGGCAGGTGCAAAGTTTTATCGATCGCATGGAAGAGCAGGGGGAGTGATCCCCTGTGTTGCCGGCAGCATGGCCCCCCTGGCGAAGGTCGGAGGGGACAGAGCGAGAGAGGCTACCGCCAGCGGCGAAAGGGCTCGTAGATACGGACCTGAAAGAGCACCTCGTTCGCGACGAACTGATTCGGCGCCACGAGCGATCCGACGGGAACGCCTCCCTGGCTGATTTGGAGGTCGGTGTCGGCGACATCGACCGAGTAGTAACGCCAGCCGAGGTCGAGCGAGACTCGCTCGTTGAGTTCATAGAACATGCCTACGCCGCCTTGCCAGGCAAAGTTCGTGACTTGGCTGTTTGCGGCATACACGTCGGCACCGTTTACGACGTTGTAGTCAAAGCGATATCCCCCCAATCCAAGACCGCCGCCTCCATACACGCCAAGCTTCTGGGTGAGCGGGATATCTCGCCACAGATTCACCATCGCCGACCAGTTGTCGGTCACGTCAAAATAGCCGGAGACTCCGGCCTGGGTCACTTCAAAGCCATCACGATAGCGGCCTTCCGACTCAACCCGCCATTGCCCCAGGGGGCGAGTGATGGCCAAGCCGACGGCTCCGCCTCCAGTCATCAGTCGGCGGGAGTAGGAGGTATCTGCGTCGGGATTGGAAATCGTGCCCCAGGTGGCTCCGAGGATGGGAGCAGCGTACCAGCGCAGAGCAGGCGTGCAGGTCGTGCACGTGATGTTTGTGTCGGGGAGGGGTCGACATTCGTGGCCAACATTTTCGAAGGCGACGAGCGAAAGGGCGGGCAGATCAGAGCCAGCAACGTCAGCAAACGCAGAGCCTCCGCAGGCGATGGGCGCAACGCATGCAAACAGTGCGGATCGCATCGCAGTTCCTCCCTGAACAGCGTAAGTCGTGAGTATCAATTCTTCCTGTTCGGGATCGGATAAAGGACAGCCGAGCCGCCAGCGAAAGCAGATCGCAGTGGATGACCACTCCAGTGGGAAAAAGCAATACGACCGTTGCCTTGGCCATGCGGGGTGTGGGTGGTAGCGGTTTGTGCGTGTTTGTGGGGCGTGCAACCGTGACAACCAGCACGGCCGTAAAAAGCAAAACAGCCGGTCCTCGCTACGAGAACCGGCTGCATGCAAACCCGCTCAGGATTCGGCAGGGACGTGGCTACGGCTTAGCCCAGTAGTCGACCACGCAGACATCTTTGACGTGGGGACCGACGATCGAGACAAAGTCTTGGTGAGCCGGATGAGGGAGATACGCGTCGCGATCGGCCTCCGACGCGAACGTCACAAAGAAGCAGTGGGTGTAGCCCTGGGCCTTGCCTTCTGGGGAGATATCGGTGCCCCACTCGAAGTCTTTGATCTGCGAGATCTTCTTGGGGAGGCCGCGGAAGGCCTCGACGATCTTGGCGATGTCAGTGTCGGTGGAGGTTTCCTTGAAGGCGAAGAGCACGACGTGTCGGAGCACCTTGCCATCATGGCCGGCATCGTCGGCGGAAGCTGGTTGGGCAAAGGCAAGCATCACGCACAACGTGGAGGCCGCCACCAGCACGCAGGCAGGAAGGCTGTTCGCGAGGGTGGCTTTGAAGATCTGGGCGACGAGCATCGGTCAACTTCTCCTGGCCGTAGAGGGATGGGAGGCCACGCATGGCGCGGCCCCTCGAACGTTTCTTCGCTGACGCACTGTACCATCCGCCGGAAACGGACGGTGTGGCGGCGCCGGGGAGCGGCCTCAGGCAGGGAGACGGCCTCAGATCAGGCCGCGTGTCTCCAGCATGGCGATGATCTCGTCGACACACTCGCCCAAAGGCTTCTCGTGCGTCGGCAGTGTGAGATCGGGAGACGCCGGTGGCTCGTAGGAAGCAGAGACTCCGGGAAAGTTCGTGATCTCGCCTGCGTCTGCCAGGGCATAGTGGCCCTGCGTGTCGCGCTGGCGGCAGACCTCGACGGGGGCCGAAAGATAGATCGTGATCAGCCGGTCCGTGCCGATCCGTTCGGCGACCTTCTGTCGGACCGCCTCTTCGGGAGCCACAAATGACGCGAGGCAGATCAGGCCCGCGTCGTTGAAGAGCCTTGCCACTTCGGCGCTGCGACGAAGGTTCTCGCTGCGGTCGGCCGCTGTGAAACCGAGGTCACGGCTGATCCCCAGCCGCATGTTTTGGCCATCGAGTACAGTCACCGCCCGGCCCATGTCGAACAGTCGCCGCTCAACCGCCTTGGCGAGGCTCGTCTTGCCGGAGCCGGCGAGGCCGGTGAAGAGCAACGTCACCGGTTGCTGGCCGAAGCGAGCCTGCCGCTCCTCGATTGAGACGCCGCTCTCCTCTTGGCGGAGGTGCTCGGCTGATGCAGTTTCATCCCAGTGATCGGTGTCGTCACCGTCGCCGCGGTCGAGGATCATGCCGGCGCCAACCGTGCTGTTGGTCATGCGGTCAATGATGATGAATCCGCCCGTACCCCGATTGCGGCGATAGGCATCAAACGCGATAGGCTCCGCGAGCGTGACTTGGCACCGGCCGATTTCGTTGAGGGCGAGGCTCGGGGCAGGCTCGCGGTGGAGCGTGTTCACATCGATGCGGTAACGCAGCGAGGCAACCTGTCCGGGCGAAACCTTGGTGGCTTGCTTGAAGAGATACGGCTTGCCAGGCAGCATCGGCTCTTCGGCCATCCACACGACCGTCGCGTCGAAGCGGCGATCAACCCGCGGCACGTTGCCGGGGCGAACGAGCATGTCGCCTCGACTGGAGTCGATTTCGTCGGTGAGCGTGAGGGTTACCGACAGCGGAGCAAAGGCTTCCTCGAGTTCACCGTCGTAGGTCACGATTGATTTCACATGACTCTTTTTCCGTGACGGCAGCGTCATCACCTCATCACCTTTGCGGATGATGCCTGAGGCGATCGTGCCGGAGAAGCCACGGAAGTCAAGATTGGGTCGCAGCACATGCTGCACTGGAAAACGGAAGTCTTCCATGTTGCGGTCCGAACCGATGTAGACCGTCTCCAGTAGCGGCATGAGCGGGCTGCCGGTGTACCACGGCATGTTGGGGCTCGAAGAGACGACGTTGTCGCCCTTCAACGCTGAGATCGGCATGAAGTGCACGTCTGGGAGCGCGAGCCGGCTTGCAAAGTCGGTGTAGCCTTGGCGGATCTCTTCAAAGACCTTCTGGTCGTAGTCGACGATGTCCATCTTGTTGACGGCGACCACGATGTGCTTGATGCCCAGCAGCGACACGATGAACGAATGCCGCTTCGTCTGCGGCAGCACTCCATGCCGAGCATCGATCAGGATCACGGCCAGGTCGGCTGTTGAGGCCCCCGTTGCCATATTGCGGGTGTACTGTTCGTGGCCGGGCGTGTCGGCAATGATGAACTTCCGCTTGTCGGTCGAGAAGTAGCGGTAGGCCACGTCGATCGTGATCCCCTGCTGCCGCTCGTCTTCAAGGCCGTCGGTGAACAACGCGAGATCAACTTCCTCACCCGTGGTGCCATACCGGGAGGAATCCTTCTTGATCGCCGCAAGCTGATCTTCGTAGATCATCTTCGACTCATAGAAGAGTCGGCCGATCAGGGTGCTTTTGCCGTCATCGACGCTGCCGCAGGTGATGAACCGCAGGAGCTCCTTTCGCTCATGCTGAGCGAGGTATTCATCGATGTCGGATGCGATCAGAGCTGATTGATGAGACATAGTTTTGCTTGACTTTTAGACCAATGGCAGGAGAGCTTGGGTCTCTGACTTGTTCGTGGGTCGCACGGGACGTTCAGTGGCCGCAGGTCCGCTGCCACGGCAGGAGTGATGCCGCCTCAGAAGTAGCCCTCTCTCTTCTTCTTCTCCATAGAACCCGCCTCGTCGCTGTCGATGAGTCGGCCCTGGCGTTCGGAGAAGGTGGTCAGCAGCATCTCCTGAATGATCTCAGGAAGGGTGGTGGCGTTGGAATCAACGGCACCGCTGAGCGGGTAGCATCCGAGCGTGCGGAAGCGCACCTTTCGCATTTCCGGAGTCTCGCCCGGTTTCAGCGGGAGCCTCTCGTCGTCGACCATGATCATCACGCCATCTCGCCACACGATCGGTCTCTCCGCAGCAAAGTAGAGCGGCACGATCGGGATCTGCTCGAGGTGGATGTACTGCCAGACGTCAAGTTCGGTCCAGTTGGAGAGCGGGAAGACGCGGATGCTCTCCCCTTTCCTGACCTTCGTGTTGTAGAGGTTCCAGAGTTCGGGGCGTTGGTTCTTGGGATCCCAGCGGTGGAACTCATCGCGGAATGAAAACACGCGTTCTTTGGCCCGGCTTTTTTCCTCGTCTCGGCGAGCCCCGCCGAAGGCGGCGTCGAAACGGTGCTTGGTGAGTGCCTGCTTGAGGCTCTCCGTCTTCATGATGTTGGTGTGAACCTGGCTGCCGTGCGTGATGGGGTTGATGCCTTGGGCCCGGCCTTCCTCGTTGACGTGCACGATCAGATCGAGGCCAAGTTC
>JBMTLP010000187.1:0-6325 GCA_049433245.1 Pirellulales bacterium | reverse complement strand
CGCTGCCCCATGCAGGGCGACGGCCACGGTGAGCATCGCGGCGAAGACGCGGGTGCGGCTGCTGCTCGACGGATCAGACGGATTGGACGTGCGTGCCATAGTCACACTGCAAACTCATGGGGCCAGGACGAACATCGTCAGGGTTGGGGGTCGCCTGCGTCGATCCAGGCCTTGTCAAAGTGGGCATGCTTGATGGTCTTCCCACCTCCTTCGGCATCGGGGGCAAAGTAGCTGTAGGTGGCGTGGAGGGTTCCGTCGCGAGCCTCGATCACGGATGGATAGTGAAACCGGCCTGTGTGGGAGGCGTCGAACTCCAAGTGACGCGTGACCGGCCACGTCGCCCCCTCGTCGCGCGAGAGCGACACCGCGAGGCTGTGGCGTCCATCCTCGAGATCGTTGGAGATGCAGAGCCAGTCGCCATCCGAGAGCGTCATCACCTCCAGGCCTGAGCCGGGGTTGGCAAGGTGTGGATGATCGACCACGCGGCTCCAGGTTTCGCCGCGGTCGGTCGATTCCGAGACCATCACACGGTTCGGGGCCGGGCCGTTGTCGCGCATGTAGGCCACGAGGGTGCCGTCTCGCTTGCGGGCGAAACTTGGCTGGATGTTGCCCCCCCCAACGATCGGCTCACTGTACTGCCACGTCTTGCCAAGGTCGTCGGTGATGCCAACGAGCGAAAAGGAAAAGCCATCGGAGTAGAGCCCCACGAGTAGGCGGCCATCGTCGAGCAGCAGCGGGTGGGCGCGGGTGAACCAACCGAGGCGGCGGGTGAGTTTGTCGGCAGCCTGGGCCTTCACGTGCTCCATCCATGCTTCTGCTTCGGCGGCGAGGTCTGCCGCATCGAGATCGAGGCTGCTTGCGTAGTCGGCGAGTTTGCGGTCGACCGTGGCGGCGAAGTCGCCGTCATGCTTGACGTGCATCACGTCCATCAGTTCCCACACGGGCGGTCCCTCCGCCTGCATGTAATCGCTCGACCGCTTGATCTTCATCAGGGCCGATTCCCACAGGTTGGCTTGGATCGTGGGCCAGAGCAGCCAGAGGCGGTCCTCGGGATCCACGATCATGCAGCAGTTGGTGTCGGGGAAGCCGGGAGTGTCGGCCATGGAAAAGGGGGGTGACCAGCGGCCGCTTTCCTGGGTGTATCGCGAACCGAGAATCTCCACGTCGTCGCTCTGCCGCTCGCCACTCCCGTGGAACCAACACACCAGGAGATCGCCGTTAGGGCACTCGACGATGCAGGAGCCGTGGTTGTGCCAGTCCTCGAGTGGAAACAGCAGTTCGCTCTCAAACAGCGGCTCATCTGCTGCCATAGCCGCACTCGACCCCATGCCGATCGCGACACCAACCGCAACCCCGAGAGTAATGCTCAGGCTGAGCATCAGTCCCAGGCCTCGGCGGACGTGAGTGATGAAGCGATCTCGACACATGCAAAGCCTCATGGTGGTGAACGGCTGGCGTGAGAGCCCCCTGCGGATTTATCTTAATGCGGAGCGGGCGTCGTGCGGAGCGGGCAGTTGACGCCGTTGGCCGCTGGCTGAGGTGAGAGGGGAAACTTCTGATGACGCAACGTCATAGGCGTGCTGTTTCAATGACGCTGGGCTTCGCGATCCTTTTGGCCTGTGCTTGCGTCGCGAGGCGGGCAGATGCTGAGTTCGCCGCAGGCGCTGCCGTTCGCAGCATCACGCCGGAAAAGCCGCTACCCGTGTCGGGAGGCATGGGGGTACCCAACCCGTCGACCAAGGCCCTCGGCGAGTTGACGGCCCGGGTGGCCGTCGTGCAGCAGGGGGAGACGTGCGTCGCCTTTGTGGGGCTTGATCTGCTCGGCTTTCCTTCCGTGCTCGCCGACCGTGTGCGGGCGATGGTGCCAGCTCTTCCTGCCGAGCACGTGCTGATCGGATCGACGCACACCCACAGCGCTCCCGACTGCTACGCCTTTCCCTTGCCGCAGATGCCCAACGGCCACACCGCGAACCTCGACTACATCGACTTCGTCGTAGAGCAAACAGCGGCGGCTTTGCAGGCGGCCTACGACGCGCTTGAGCCAGCCACGCTCAAACTCGGCACCGACAAGGCCGCCGAGCGCATCGCCTACAACTACTACGCCCCTGCCCTGTACGACAGGCGGATGGACGTGATGCAGGCCTGCCGCCCTGACGGGTCGCCGATCTTCACGCTCGTCAACTACGCGATCCATCCTGAGGTGCTTGGTGCCGGTCAGGGGGTGATGAGCCCAGACTGCATCGGGCCGATGGCAGCCAGACTTGAAGAGCAGTTGGGTGGGGTGGCCGTCTTTATGAACGGCGCTCAAGGGGGCATGATCACGGCTGACAACCGGCTGCTCGACCAGCCGAGCAACCCTGTCACCGCCAACTGGGAAGACGCCAACACGTGGGACGAGTGCGAGCGGATCGGGCACCTGATGGCGGACGAGGCGATGCGGATCATCGGCACGGCCGAGCCTGATGCAGACCCAGCCCTGTTTTGCACACGCCGCACCGTTTCGATTCCGGTGGAGTCGGAGGAACTCTGGGCGGTGGTGCAACACTCGCCGCTGAACTACCCGCACGATGTGGCAACGCGGTCGGTGCCGGTGGCGATCAACCTCGTCAACATCGGCTCGGCACAGATCGCCACGATCCCCGGCGAGGCGCTGCCTAACATCGGCTTCTATCTCAAGCGAAAGATGCGGGGAAAGCACAACCTTCTCTTCGGTCTCACCAACGACGCCTTCGGCTACATCCTCACGAAGGTCGACTACCAGAGCTTCGAGCGGTACGACTACATCAGCCGCGTCTGCACGGGGGAGATGACCGGTGAGATCCTGATCAAGGAAATCCTTGAGATGGTCGAGGAATCCCCGTCACCTTAGGCCCTCCCATGCGGCGCGGTGACTATGGCCCCGTGGAATTGATCTCGCGTAGGTCAACACCAAGCCCTCTTCTTGAGGAATGTGCCGGCATGACGCGGTGGAACCGACAAGTCTGGGTGTGTCTGTTGTTGGTCACCACGTGTGTGGCGGTGGCCAGCCCCCAAGTGGGGCACGCTGCTGATGGCCAGCGGCCTGCCAACGTCGTGCTGATCCTGGTTGACGACCAGGGGTATTACGACCTGGGGTGCTACGGAGCGAGCGAAGTCGCCACGCCGCACATCGACCGGCTCGCACGAGAAGGTGTGCGGTTGACCGATTACTACGCAGCCGCCCCAATCTGCAGCCCCTCCCGGGCAGGCCTGCTCACGGGCTGCTATCCGAGACGGGTTGGGAATCATATCTGGGTGCATCGGGCAGACTCGCACTCAGGGCTCGCAGCCGAGGAGTTGACCGTTGCCGAACTCTTTCAGCAGCACGGCTACGCAACCGCGTGCATCGGGAAATGGCATCTCGGCTTTTTGGAACCGTATCTGCCCCGGGCGCAGGGCTTCGACCATTTCTTTGGCCTGCTGCACAACCTCGACCCTGTAGAAACGGTCTATTTTGGAGAGGAAGGAGTGCCGCTGCTGCGCGATGGGACCGTGGTCAAGCAGCCTGCCGACCCTGCGGAACTCACCGAGCGGTCTACCGACGAGGCCATCGCCTTCCTCGAGAGGCACCAAGACCAACCCTTCTTCCTGTATCTGCCCTTCACGATGCTGCATCAGCCACTGGGCGTCAGCGAGGCGTTTCAGGGAAGTTCGCAGTGGGGTGAGTACGGAGATGCCATCCAAGAACTCGACTTCCATGTAGGGCGGCTGATGGAGACGCTCACGCGCCTGCACCTCCGCGATAACACGGTCGTGGTCTACCTCTCCGACAATGGCCGAGGCCCGGGACGCACACCCGAGCAGCCGATCCGAGGCAGTAAACTCTCCACGTTGGAAGGTGGGATTCGCGTGCCTGCGATCTGCTGGGGGCCCGGACTGGGAATCCAGCAAGGCAAGGCGTCATCGGCAGTGGTGCGGGCCATGGACTGGTACCCCACGCTGGCGACGTTGGCAGGCGTGGCTGTGCCCAGCGAGCGCGTGCTGGACGGCCGCGACATCACTCCGCTCCTGCGAGGGCAGTCGGAGGAGGTGCCTCCGGCTGACCAGGGTGGATCGCTCAACGCGTCCGTTCCACTGCGCCGCTCGTGGAACCCTCCGCGGGAATGGGCCGAGCTGCTGACCCGTGAGGAATACAACAACGCTTTTTTCTATCACGGCAGCGAAGGCGCTCTTGCCGCGGTTCGCTGGGAAGCGTGGAAGCTAGTGCTCAGCCCAAGCCTCACGCTCTACAATCTCGCTGAAGACCCTGGTGAATCCAGGCCCGTTCGCAATGCCGTGATGGCCCGCAAACTTCGCGGAATGGCGGTGCTCTTCGAGCAAGAGATGCAGACCGATGCCCGCCGCGCGGAGCCTGTGCAGCCGGCGGTACGAAAGTTGACCGCTGCCCAGCGGGCGGTGCAGGCGACGTTTCGGCTGCACGGACCGGGAGGCTCGGGGACGGCGTTTGTTGTGCAGCATGCCGAGTCTGGCGACAGCCCACCGAGCCAGCTGTTGGTGTCGGCGGCACACACCTTTGAAAACATCACCAGTCAGGAGGCCACGCTGGTCGTGCGGCGGTGTGACGAGAGCGGCAACTGGACCCGTGAGGATCTTCATCTCCGGCTCCGCAGCGATGAAGGCCCCCTGTGGACGCGGCATCCTTCCGCAGACGTCGCGGTGCTGTCGATCGAGTTGCCACCTCACGCAGCGTGTACTCCCTTCACGCTGGCTGACGTGGCCACGGCTGCTGACTTCGACACCGGGCGCGTGTCTGTCGGTCAACAGGCTCGCGTGGCCTGCTTTCCTGCGCAGACCGAGTCCGACGCCGCTGGCTGGCCTGTCCTGCGAACTGGCCACGTGGCCACGCCGCAGCTGAGTCCGGCAATAGGTTTGCAGCAGTTTTTTGTCGACTATGCGCATTTCGCTGGCGATAGCGGAGCAGCGGTTGTCGTGGAGGGACCGAGTCCTAGCGTGGTCGGGGTCGTCGTCGGGATGCAGCGACAAACCGACCGCATCAGCAGTCCGTATGAAGAAAAGACGATGCACACTCCTCTTGGACTCGCGATTGTGGTGCCGTCGACGCGAGTGCGGGAGGTGATCGAGTTGTGGGAAGCGACTGCGAACACCCGCCCGGAGTCGAGCGGCTCAGCACGGAAAACAAGCAGCGGTCTCACGCCGTGACATTCGTCCCCAAGAAGGCCTACCCGCTGCCGCGCGCCCTCGCGGTTCTTTCCAAACCCAGTGACACCCGGGGATGCAACGCGCCTCCATGAAGCGAGGCGGCCCGGTAACACGCACCGGGAACCCCCAGCGTTTTTGCCTTGGAACTGCAGGTGATGGTTGTTGCTCGGTCGAGTAGCATACGGCTATCGAAAATGGTGGGGGCCATGGCTGCTGAGCTAATGCTGATGGTCCCCGATGTCATCGGATTTTTGCCATCAGGAGTGGAGCAGCAATGTCGTATGAACGCCTGGAGGTTGTGGAGCAGCGTGGCTGTGATGCGAGAGCCTCAACGACGTTTGTTGTCCGAATCGTGGCTGTGGCCGTGCTTGTGGCTGCTGGTTCCGTAAGCCCTGCGCTCGCAAGTCCTGTCGAGCCGGCTGAGGCCGCAGCGACGCTGAAAACCCCCGACGACCTCGAGGCCACCCTGTTTGCCTCCGAGCCGCTGCTCACAAGCCCGTCCGATATCGACGTCGACGCTGCGGGACGCGTGTGGGTATGCGAGGTCACCAACTACCGCGGCCGTCGCGACACGCTTCCTGAGGGTGACAGGATCCTCGTGCTCGAAGACACCGATGGCGATGGCAAAGCCGACAAGCAGGTCGTCTTTCACCAGGGGCGCGATGTCGATAGTGCTCTCGGCATTTGCGTGATCGGTGAAGGGCCGGGGCGGAAGGTGATCGTGTCGTGCGCCCCCAACGTGTTTGTGTTTCATGACGACGACGGGGATCTCGTGGCCGACCGCAAGCAGACCCTCTTCACCAACACCGGCGATCCACAGCACGACCATTCCGTGCACGCCTTCGTGGTGGGGCCTGACGGTCGCTGGTACTTCAACTTCGGCAACACCGGGCATCAGGTCTGTGACGCCAACGGTACGCCGATCGTTGACCGCTTCGGCATCACGGTGAATGACTCAGGAAAGCCCTACCGCCAAGGCATGGTCTTCCGTTGCAAACCCGATGGGACTGACTTGGAAGTCCTCGGCCACAACTTCCGCAACAACTATGAGGTCGCGGTCGACTCCTTCGGCTCCCTCTGGCAGAGCGACAACGACGACGACGGAAATCGTGGTGTGCGGATCAATGCCGTGCTCGAGTTTGGCAAC
>JBMTLP010000186.1:0-6340 GCA_049433245.1 Pirellulales bacterium | reverse complement strand
GTCGTGCACTGTTTTGTTGGTGATGAGGACATCGGCGCCTGACGCTCGCTGAAGAACGTCTGTTGCGGGACTGCGGTCGTGAACGGTCACGCTTCCCAGCGAGGCCAATGGCGCCCAATCCAGGTCGCCGGGGTTGGTCGTGTGCGCATCGAGAATCACGATTTTTGTCATGGACAGCCTTTCTGTGGTGTCGGAGCACTGGGCGGGCAGGGGATGACATGTGGAGAAAAACTGTGGTGGCGGCGAAGCTGCTCGCGCCCTCATCAAAAACTCACAGACCGCTCACAAAAGCAAAACATGCATCCATTTCAATCCTTTCGACGTTGCAAGAAACCTTCAGCGTCACGGGTTGACCGGGGTGCCGGGCTGTGGCCTCGGATGAAAACCAGTTTCATGTGCGAATGCCGTTGGAAGATGGCCCATTCGCGTACTTCTTTCAAGGAGAGCCTGACTGCAATGTCATCCTCACTCTCGTTTTGTGCCTCGGTTCGCGGTGATCGCCGTCGTGGCTTCACGCTTGTCGAACTGCTCGTGGTGATCGCCATCATCGGCGTGCTTGTCGGTCTGCTGCTGCCCGCCGTGCAAAGCGCTCGAGAAGCTGCCCGTCGCATGCAGTGTGCCAACAACATGCGGCAGTTTGGCCTCGCGTTCCACAACGCCCACGACACGCTCGGGTACTTTCCCGCCGCCTGCTACACGGTGGACTCGCTTGACACTTCGGTGTTTCCTTCTGCACCCCGGGGAAATGCTTCGCGGACCGAGCACTCCTGGCGAGTGAAGGTGATGCCCTACATGGAAGACAACACCCTCGCTGACCAATACAACTTCGACCTCAACTGGTGGGAGGGCCAAAACCTGGCCGTCGCCCAGAACAATGTGTCGGTGTATCGATGTGGATCTTCGCCGGCTCCCGAGCCACTGCTCAGCACGCCTCCCGGCCCATCCCGTGACACCGACTCGAATGCTCCTGCCCTCACGCTGAGCGCTCCCCTGGGGACGAGCGACTATGAGGTGTTCACGGGGGTGAAAGACAAGGTCTTTAGCCCGGATCCCTATAAGAACAAGGGGCCTGAGACGGACGGTGCGCTCATCAAGGATAAGGTTTCCGAGATGGGCCAGATCCGAGACGGCACGTCGAAGACGCTGCTCGTGGTGGAATCAGCCGGTCGACCCACCATGTATCGCGGCAAGACCAAGGTGGCGACTGGTGAAGTGAACCAGTGCCTTGGCTGGGCGGACAGTCTCGGCCCGTTCAAGCTGCACCTGATGGGACCTGACGGGATGAAGGGCTCTGTGCCAAAGAACCAGGGACTGCCATTCAGTGCCACGAACGACGGAGAGGCTCTCTCCTTCCATCCGTCCGGGATGAACGTGGTTATGTGTGACGGTTCGACGCGTCATATCAACGACAGCATCAACTTGGCTGTCTTTGCTGGTCTGATTACCCGAGCTGGTGGTGGAAGTGGTGAGCCGCTCGCGACGGAATGATCTTCGCCTGAGGGCGGTGCTGCCCAAGACGCTCTCACAAGTCGCCGTTGGCGGCGCACGCAAACAGATGCCCCGTTCGGTCCGTAGTGGGCCGGACGGGGCACTTTGCTTTCTCGTTCTGCCTGGTGTCGACTGAGGTCGTGATGTGCGACGGTAGGCAGCCTGGCTTGTCCGACACCCGCCCATGATTCCACCGTTTTGAGGATTTCGATGCCTGTGTCTGCCATGCGATGTTGTGGGGTTTTCCTCGCGTTTCTTGTCGGCTTCGTCATCGTGGCGAGCCGTTTGGCGTTGGCTTGGGCCGAGCCACTGCCTTTGGCAGGGGGGTGCCAGATCGAGGCCGTCGGTTTTCTGCCCGACGCGGTGCTCTGCGAGGCAGCCGGAGAGGGCTCGATGGCCGTGCCCCTCGGCGGATTGAGCGACCTGATCTTGGACGTTGACGAAGCGGGTGTGGTGCGGTTCAAGGCGATCACCGACCGCGGACCAAATGGAAAGGTGGCGACACCAGCAGGGAAACAACGCACCCTCCTCAACCCAGCCTTTGTCCCCACGGTCGTGACTTTTGAACTTGGCGATGTTGATGCCGCCGAACCTTGGGTCACGAGCCCTGAAGGAGCAGCGGCGAAACTCTCCGTTTCCTTGGTGGGCATGCAGGCCTTGAGAGGCCGGACCGGGGTGGCCCTCAGCGGGCGGCCCAACGGCATCGGCAATGACGAGCCGATCCTGACCGCCGATGGCACGTCGCCGATTGAGCCTGATCCCAACGGCTTCGATACCGAAGGGCTCGTGCAGTTGCCGGACGGCAGTTATTGGATCTCCGAGGAGTATCGTCCGTCGCTTGCTTGGATGACGGCCGAGGGGCAGGTGCAGGGCCGGTTGACCCCAGCGGGGCAGGTACTTGAGGGAGCCGACATGGAGTCGCTCGATGTGTTGCCTGCGGCCTACGGCGACCGCCAGGACAACCGCGGCTTCGAGTCGTTGGCGGTGAGCAAAGATGGACGCACGGTGTGGGTGATGCTGCAGAGCCCACTGGATCACCCCCATGCCGCTGCTGCTGCTGCCACAGGCAACGTGCGGATGCTGGCCATCGATGTGGCGACGAAGAAGCCGGTCGGTGAGTATGTCTACCGTGCTGGTCGACCCACCGCCGAAGGCTGGGCCAGGACAGGTGCTCCCCCTGAAGACGTGAAACTCTGTGCAATGTCGGCTCTGGACGACGGTCGATTGCTGGTGCTCGAGCAGTCGGATGGCGGTGTGGCCGAACTCTATCTCGTTTCTTTTGAGGCAGCGACCAATCTGCTGGACGCTGCCCTCGCAGAGCCCATCGAGCCCGTCGGTGACCTCACTGCGGCTGGTGTGGCGATGCTCGGAAAGACCCTGGTTGCCGACCTGGCACCGCATCTCTCCGCCATGGCGGACCATGTGACCGATGGACAGTGGCGCAAGAGCGGAGATGAGCCTCCGGGCCTCAAACTCGAGGGGCTTGCGATTTTGGATCCGCATCGCGTGGCGATCGTAAACGACAACGATTTCAACATCGACTGGATCGAGGACCATGACGAGCCGCAGCGGCGAAACTGCCTGTGGGTGATCCAGCTGCACGACCCATTGCCTGCATTCCCCTGATTGCTGCCTTCGTACGGATGGTAGACTCCTCGCAACGCGTCAGGGTGTGGCGCCGATTTTGGGGAGGAGTCTCTGATCATGGGTGAAGGAAACGGCCTTTCTTCGCAGAAGAACGCGGGCGGAGATGCCCACGCTTCTGAGAAGGTGTCTCGCGAACGCGAGCTGCTCGCAGAGGCTCGTGCGCGGGGTGTGGGGGCCACGCTCGCGGCCTATGTGAAGCTCTCAGGGCCGGGCTGGCTGCAGTCGGCCATCACGCTTGGTGGCGGTTCGCTCGCAGGATCGCTCTACCTTGGTGTGATCGGCGGCTACGACCTGCTGTGGCTCCAGCCGCTGATGATGATCCTGGGCGTGGTGATGCTCTCGGCCATCGCCTACGTCACGCTCTCCACGGGGCAACGCCCGTTTGAGGCGATCAACACCCACATCAGTCCGGTACTTGGCTGGGGCTGGTTGATCGCTGCCATGATGGCCAACCTCGTGTGGGCGATGCCACAGTTCTCTCTAGGTACCGCCGCCCTACAGCAAAATCTGCTGCCGGAGATGCTCGGCGGGGAGTCGGGCAAGTTCCTCTCCGTGCTCGGTCTCTTCCTCGTGGCTTCCGTTGTTGTCTGGTTTTATGACTCGGCTGGCGTGGGGATGCGGATCTTCGACTGGGTGCTCAAAGGCATGGTCGGACTCGTTGTGTTGAGTTTCTTCGGCGTGGTGGCGGCGATGTCGCTTGAGGGGATCCTCGATTGGGGACAGATCCTGCGTGGGTTTGCCCCGAACTTTAGCCTTCTGTGGCGGCCTGCTGATGGGTTGCAGCCGTTTATTGAGGCCTCGAGCGATGCGGCCTACTGGACGCAGACAATCCTCGCCACGCAGCGCGAACTGATGATCGCCGCTGCGGCCACGGCCGTTGGTATCAACATGACGTTCCTGCTGCCCTACTCCATGCTTCGCAAGGGATGGGACTCGGGGTTCCGCGGGCTCGCCACGTTTGACCTTTCGACCGGTCTCTTCATTCCCTTCTTGCTTGCCACGAGTTGCGTGGTCCTCGCGGCAGCAAGCCAGTTCCATGCGCAGTTCGACCCCGCTGAGATTGCGCGGCCGGCTGCAGAAATCAGCGGTGGCTATCGGGCCAATCTGGAAAAGCGGTTGTCTGCGGAAATGGGCACCGAAGCGTTTGGGGCTCTCGACACTGAAGCGGTGAATGCACGGATCGACGCGTTGCCTGCTGCGGATCGGCAGTTGGCGGTCATGCTTGTGAAGCGAGATGCTTTTGATCTGGCTAAGTCGCTTGAGAACCTGTTTGGAGAGAGCGGGCTTACGCAGCGGATTTTTGGGGTGGGTGTGCTCGGTATGGCCGTCTCCACCATCATCATCTTGATGGTGATCAATGGATTCTGCGTGACGGAGATGACGCAGCGGGCGGGGGACCGCGTGGTGCATCGCCTTGGGGCGGTGTTGCCAGGTGTGGTGGGAGGGCTTGGCTTCCTGGCAGTCTGGGGGGACGATCAGGCCCGTTTTTGGCTGGCTGTGCCCACGAGCAACTTCGGGATGGCCCTGCTTCCGATCGCGTATGTCACCTTTTTCTTGATGATGAACAACCGCTCCCTGCTCGGAGATGCGATGCCTCGTGGCATGTTTCGGCTGGTTTCCAACCTCGTGATGCTGCTCGCGATCGGTGTGGCTGGCTTTGGCGCAGGCATGTCGATCTACGCCAACCTCGGTTGGGGGGGCATGGCCGCCGTGGGAGCCTTTATTGTCGCGATTGTTGCCGCCTCATGGATGGCCGGATCACGGGGGGCCGCGAGTTCGTGAAACATGTGGGGGATGGCTTCGCTCAACCTCGTCTTGCGGTCACCTCCCAGATTGCCGACGCTGTCGTTTAGTTATGGCAGCAACTCACCACCAATGTGAGGAGTCCGAGTTCGTCAGCCAACGCGGTTGGGCGAGCAGCGTTCGGTGGTGCGCGGCTGCGGCGTTGGCTCTCGCTGTCTTCGGGTGGAATCCGGCCGCAGCACAAGGTCCCATCGGGCGACTGCTCCCGATCCCTGGTGCCTCTGCATCACCCAGAGACTCAGCTCAGCAGCCCCGACCAACGCCGCCAGCCAACACCCCTTCGCAGCCACAGCAGGCTCAGCAGGGGGCGGATCCAACCGCCTCCCAGCCTCCGCCTGCGGAGAACACCGCGACCCCTCCTGCCCCGTCCGACGAAGAGGTTGCTCAACAACTCTTGGCGGAAGCAGACCGGCTGCGGAAGCAGCGAGAGGTCCTCGAGGAAGACAGCTCGATCAGTGTCGAAAGCAAGCCGCGGGTTTTCGAGCAGATCGACACGGCCATTGAGGCCTTGGAGCGACAGCGACGTCTGCGGAGTGAACGCAGCCAGTTGCAGCGAGCGGCGGCATCGGTGGAACAACGCAAAGCCGCCGTCGCGAAGGCTGCGGCGGAGCCGATCGACCTTGGCCTCCAGACCGTCGAGCCAGCGGCGGAACTGGATCGCCTCGATACAGCAAAAAGAGAGGCAGAGCAGGCTCTGGCAACCGTGTCTGAGGAAGTTGCCGCACTCACTGATCGCATCGCGACCCAACGCCGAGAAGCCAAACAACTGCCGCAGCAGATTGCGGATTTGGAAGCGAAGCTGAACGAACTTCAATCGCCCCCAGTCGTTGAGGAAGGGCAGACGCCAGTGCTGACGCTGGCGATACAGTTCGCACACGAAAAGGTACGGGATGCTGCCGCTGTCGAACTGGAGGTCGCTCGGCAGAAAGTGACCACCTATGACGCTGAGGCAGAGCTGCTCCCCTTGGAACTTGAGCAGATTCAGCGTCGCGAGGCTGCTGCTACCGATGTGGTCGAGGAGATCGGACGGCGGGCGTCTCGCCGACGGCAAGACATCATTGTCAGCCGTGTCGAAGAGTTTGAGACAGTGCTCGACATGACCTCCGAGCTACGTCAAACGCAGGCGAAAGTCACCCTCGAGTTGTTTAGCCAGTGGAGCGACCTCGCCAAGGAAAGCCGTCGGCGAAGCGACGAACTCACAGAGACGCGAGCAAGGGCGCGCACCGTTCAGTCTGACTTGGAGGAAATGCAGGCCCTCGTCGCCAGTGACCTCTCGACGGGTGGTGGCTTGAGTCGATCAGTGGGGTATCTGCTGCAGCGCACCAGAGGCACGTTGCCCTCGCTTCGAGACGTTTCGCTCAGCGGTGATGCGCAGTCTCAGCGAGTCGATGACATTCAGGAA
>JBMTLP010000185.1:0-6380 GCA_049433245.1 Pirellulales bacterium | reverse complement strand
GTCCAGGTAACGATTGACGGCAACACAGAGCAGCTCCGGCCTGGCTTAACCGCCGAGGTGGAGATCGTGGTCGCGGATCTCGACAATGTGATGTCGGTCCCGGTTGCTGCGGTGATCGAGCAGAAGGGCGAGTTCGTCTGTGCGGTCCGAACCGAAGATGGCTTTGAACGCCGTCCCGTGGAAATCGGTCTGAGCAACGACAAGGTTGTGGAAATCAAGAGTGGCCTCAAGCCGGGTGAAACGCTGTTTCTCTCGCCGCGTGGCCTCCTCGGGGGCGACGGCTCCAGCGATGCCGGTCGCCCCGGTGCTGCTGGCGGCGACGCAGAAGGCGGCGACGGACGCCGTGGGCCACCAGGGGGCAGTGAAGGACGAGGCGGTCCTCCGGGAGGCGGCGCAGGACGGGGTGGCCCTCCGGGAGGTGGTGAAGGTCGTGGTGGCCCTCCGGGTGGTGGCGAAGGGGGCAGTGGTCGCCCACAGGGTGGCCGTCCGGAGGGAGGCGGCGGACCGCAAGGCGGCGAAGGCCGTCAGCGTCCTCGGTCCACTGAACCGGCCTAACACCCCCAGCCTGGAAACGCCGCGTGAACCTCTTTCAACAACTTCAGCTCGGCTTTCGCAGCCTCCTGCTGCACAAGTTGCGTTCGGCACTTGCCGTGCTCGGCATCTTGATCGGTGTCACTGCGGTGATTTGGCTGGTCGCGCTTGGTGAAGGGGTCAGCTACCAAGCACAACAGCAGATCAAGAATCTTGGTGCCACAAGCGTCATCGTGCGCACCGTCAAGCCAACCGAGGAAACCAACCGGGAGGCTGGGAGTCGCTCAGGTATCAGTTACGGACTCTTACGAGAGGATTACGATCGCATTCTCGCCAACGTGCCGACGATCACGAAGGCGATGCCAATGCGGGAAATCAATCGCGAGGTCCGCAACGGTGAGTTTGCACTTGATGCGACGCTTGTCGGCTGCACGCCAGACTACTTCGACATCAATCGACTGGCGATCGAGCAAGGCCGCCCTCTCTCCGACGCGGACATGGAGTATCTCGATAATGTCGCCGTGCTGGCGTTCGAGGTGGCCCAAAGGCTCTTTCCAATTGAAGACCCCGTCGGCCGGGCGGTGCAAATTGGGGACGAGTTTTACGTTGTGATCGGCGTGGCTGAGCAGCGAACCGCCTCGGCAGCAATCGGCGGCAGTCTCGCGGCTCGGCAGTACGACAAGGACGTCTACATCCCGCTCTCGACGTTCCGTGCCCGCATCGGCGACCAGGTGATCACGGTCCGCGGCGGCACGTTTCAGAACGAAACGATCGAACTCAACCAGATTACCGCCGTCGTCAACGACATGAACGCCGTGGATTCCTCGGCCGACATCATCCGCGATCTCCTCGGCCGCTATCACAAGTCACTCGACTACGCCGTGGTGGTTCCCAAGGAACTGCTCGAACAGGCCGAGACGATGCGAACGATGTTCAACGTGCTCCTGCTGCTGATCGCCGGCATTTCGCTGCTGGTAGGCGGCATCGGCATCATGAACATCATGCTCGCTACCGTGACGGAGCGGACGCGTGAAATCGGTATCCGCCGCGCCTTGGGGGCAACCAAGGGAGAGATTGTGCAGCAGTTTCTCTGGGAGACGGTCGTGCTGTCAGGCACGGGTGGCTTGCTCGGCGTTGCGGTCGGTTTCCTCTGCGGGCCAACGGTGAGCCTCGTCCGCTCGACGATCGCTCAGCTCTTTCCCGAAGTGTGGACAACGCTTCCACCAAACATTCGCGATTTGGAGCCGCTGCTCGCTCCTTGGTCGATCGCGGCGGCCTTTGGCATTTCCGTTGGCGTCGGCATCATCTTCGGGATTTACCCCGCGCAGCGGGCCGCCAACATGGACCCGATCGAGGCGCTTCGCCATGAGTAATGCCGCAACCCTCGACCAGCGGCAGACCTCGCACGACGTGGTGGCCAGCGTCCGCAATGTCACCAAGGTCTACCGCCTTGGGGGTGAGGATGTACACGCACTCGCCGGCGTGTCGATCGACTTTCACCAGGGTGACTTCGTCGCCATCATGGGATCGTCAGGGTCCGGAAAAAGTACGCTCCTCAACCTGCTCGGGTGCCTCGACCGGCCCACGACCGGCCAGTACTTCCTCGGTGGCAACGATGTCGCCACGCTCGATGACGAATCACTGTCGCGAGTCCGTGGCCGGTATCTCGGCTTCGTGTTTCAGTCATACAACCTGATCCAACAGCTGAGCGTGGTGGAAAACATCGCGGTGCCGCTGGCGTATCAGCGGCCGATCAACCCCAATGGTCCAGATCTTTGCCTGCGGCTCGCCAAGCTCGTAGGGCTTTCTGGACGCCTTGGCCATCGTCCTAATCAGCTCTCCGGCGGTCAGCAGCAGCGTGTTGCTATCGCGCGGGCCCTCGTGAACAATCCCCATGTCATCCTGGCGGACGAACCCACGGGCAATCTCGATACTGCCACGAGCATCGAGATCATGGACCTCCTCGACGCGCTCAACAACGCTGGCCGGACGATCGTGATGGTCACGCACGAGCCTGACATCGCGGCCCGGGCGAAGAAGGTTATCAGCCTTCGCGACGGCAAGATCGCTTCTATCACCCACAACGAGCCGCGGACCGGGGCCGCCACGCACGGGCACTGACGCGGTCGCTGCTACGCCAGCGATAAAGCGCGGCATGGCTGGCTAAGACGCGAAGGACATACGCCATGAAGCTGTCGATGCTCGTCAATCCGTTTACCGAGCGCAATCTTGCGCTCGCCGCTCAGGTCGGAGTGGAGGAGGTCGTACTGACCTACCCGGGGCCAGGGCTTCAGCCGTTGCGTGATGCTCGGCGGCAGATTGAGGCCGCCGGCATGCGGCTGACCGTGCTTGAGCGAAAGATCCCTCACCGCCGCCTCGTACATAGACTCCCAGGCTGGGAGGAGGAGCTCGCTGGCTTTCAATCGCTCCTTCGCAACATGGCCGAAGTTGGCATGACGGTCGCGTGCTACAACTGGATGCCGGCCGAGGATTGGCAGCGGACCACCTGCACCTCGCCTGAGCGTGGAGGCGCGCTCTCGACCGCTTTTGATCTGCGTCTCGTCGAGCACAATGTCACGGATGCAGATGGGGCGCCAGAACAAAAAACGCCGGCTGCCGCACTCTGGGACAACCTCAAGCGGTTTCTCGACGTCATCCTGCCGGTTGCCGAAGACTGTGGTGTGGCGTTGGCGCTCCATCCAGACGACCCACCGCTCACCTCGATCCGCGGCCAGGATCAGATCATCACGTCGAATGAGGCGTTGCGCCGTGTGGTCGACCTCGCTCCGAGCAAAGCCAATGGCATTTGCTACTGCACTGGCTCACTCTATCCCGCCGGTGCTGACCTTGTGGCAGGCATCCATGCACTTGGCCCCCACATCCGTTTCGTGCACGCCCGCAACGTCCGCGGAACCGCCGACAACTTCCAGGAAACGTGGCACGACAACGGCGAAATCGACATGGCCGAGGTGATTCGCGCATTAAAGGCAGTTGGCTTCGAAGGCCCGATGCGGCCCGACCATGCTCCATCGATGGCCGGGGAATCGAATGAGACACCGGGCTATGAGCCGCTCGGGAAGCTGTTTGCGATCGGCTACCTGCGGGGCCTGATGGACGGCACGTGATGCGATCGGCAAGAGGCAGTACTTAGGGCGCAAGCGACGAACGGATCACCGCCGGTTTGTTCGTGGTGATGCCGACCGCGCCGAGCTTGGCGAAGTAACGAGCATCTGCAGGCTCGTCGATCGTCCAAACGTGAAACTCGCCTACATCTCCAGCACGCAGGTTCGCCACGAAGGCGTCGTCGATCACTTCCCTTCGTCCCTGCATGCCCACGCCGTCGGCACCGCAGCGAGCAACCGTTTCGGCAATGGTGGCAGCGGTCGGAAGCCACTCTCCCGAGCCCTTTTCAGTTTCTTTGAAACTGGTGAGCCAGTGGGCCTTGACGTGGGGAAGCTGCTTTTTGCACTCCGCAACCGTGCTTTCGTCAAAGGCGATGATGACGAGCGACGAAAGATCGACGTCCACCTCGCTGAGGAGCGCACACAGCGGTTCCACGATCTCTGGACCGGTCTTGAGTTCGACGAAGAAGAGCTTCCCGGCGGGCACCGCACCAAGCACTTCCCTCAGCGTAGGGCAGGGTTCTCCCGAGAACGTGGCCGCCTTCCAGCGGCCGTAGTCGAGGCCGCGGAGCTCCGCAAGCTGAGTGCTCGCAACGACCAACTGCACGCCACACGTCCGCTTCGTGTCGGCATCGTGGATGCACACAATCTCGCCGTCCGCACTCAGCCGAAAGTCTCCCTCAATCGCATCCGCGTTCTGCTCCCAGGCGAGGCGAAATGCAGCCAGCGTGTTCTCTGGAGCATCGTGCGACGCCCCGCGATGGGCGGTGATCATCGGCATCTCAGCATGCACCAACGTTGTTGTCAGCAGCATCGCAGCCGCCCAGAGCAGGCCCGCGGGCTCTCTCCGCTGGCAGAAGAGTAGGGGAGTGGGAAATCGCATACGGCACCTCCAGCAGCATCCGCGGAACACATGACACAGGCCTCAGGGCAGGACGACGAGCCGTGAATCGGCCTCGCGGTCGAAGAGGTCGATGCAGGTCAGCCTCACCGACCGCGGTCGCTGTCCGCCCTCCTCAAGAGCGTTGACGACAGAGGCTCGCTGATGGGGCTCCACGATCTTTTCGCTCGTCAGCGGCGTGCCCGTTCCCTGGTCGTTGGCAAAGGTCTCTATCACAAACGCGAACGGCGGGGCCGCCTCGGGATCGCAGTCCCACGACAGTCGCCAGCGGTTGTTCGCAGCGGGGGCGACCTTGCACTCGCGGAGTTTTCCGGTGGGAAACGGTGGGCTCGTCTCGGTGCGAGCGATCGCGTGCTGCGAGGGGTTCGCCGTTGAAGGCGTCACCTTGCCACCCGCCGACATGAAGTAGTACGCGTCGGCTCCTTCTCCGCGCACGCCTCCGTCCCAGACCTCCCGCATCGCGAACGAGCGTTTGCCAGGCTCAAGATCCCAGGCGTTGACGGAGTAGCGGGCCTGCGAGAAGGGATACCACGAGCCGTCGAGTCGCCGCTTCCAGCCGCCGCGGAGGTTCGTGGTCCGACCATTCTTTCCGGTGTCGAGCCAATCTTCGAGGAACGCATCCGTCCCTCCCTCAAATTGAGCCCCTGCCACAGCCACATCAAACGTCACCAGATGCGTCCACTCGTTCGTCGGCTCGGAGTGCACCCACATTCCGAGCTGCGTGTGATCGCCGACACGCCAGCATCGCCCAACGAGCGTGTACCACGCGTCAACGTCCCACCCGAGTTCAAAGTTCCATGACTTCAGCCCCGTGCCTTCGCCACCAAAGCCTTCCGTCTTCGTGCCCGGCCCCCGGTGCACGGCCGTGATCGCGGCAGTGTGCGCGGGGTTATCCCAAACTGAGCAGATGAAGTTATGCCCATTGGGATGTGCCTGCAGGCCGGCGTAGCCGGCGGCTGTCCCTCTCCACCCAAGCCCCTCGTAGTAGGTGTAAAGAGCCTCGCCGTCAGCAGGCACACGGACGGAGAGGATCACCATGTCACCGGGGAAGTTGTCATCGAAGACCATGTGCGACGAGGGGGCGGCATCTTGCCCGCGGGCCGACGCACCGACGACGAACAAGACCAAGAAGGCAACGGTGGCCACGATCCGAGACATCGCATCATCCTTTCCGAGGCAGTTCATACAACGGAGATACTATACGATGAGCGACATGCAACACGGAAAGCACACACAGCGCTCACCGTCGGCTCACATGTCCTTTGTCGACACGCTCCCGCCCGCCACCACGGCTGAAGGCTCTGCCAACCTATGCTGCCCAGCATTTTTAATGATGTGATCGGCCCCGTAATGCGTGGCCCGTCGAGTTCGCATTGCGCCGCCGCCCTCCGCATCGGTCGACTCGCCCGGGACCTCGCCGGCGGCCTGCCGGAGACTGTGCTCGTGGAGTTTGATCGAGCGGGCTCGCTTCCTACAACCCACACCTCGCAAGGCTCCGACATGGGCCTCTTCGGTGGCCTGCTCGGCTGGGAGGCCAGCGACGCTCGCCTCACCGACGCGGCCACGGCCCTTGAACACGCGGGCTGCCGCGTGTCGTTTGCAACGGTCGACGTGGGCGACCCCCACCCCAACACCTACCGATTGAGCCTCACGCGTGGCGATGCCTCTCACACACTGCGAGCGATCTCGACCGGCGGCGGGATGATTGAGGTTCTCGCCATCGATGACCATGCTGTCTCGCTCTTTGGCGACTTTAGCGAAACGCTTGTGTGGTGCAGCGATGCCTCGGCCGTGGAACCGCTGCAGGCCGCCCTGCAGGATGAGGC
>JBMTLP010000184.1:0-6310 GCA_049433245.1 Pirellulales bacterium | reverse complement strand
TTGTGCAGCTGTTGCCACACCGCACGCCGGGCAGTGCATCACGCCCAGCCGAGCAGCAAGCACGCGGAAGTAGTCGTACATCTCCGTCAGCGTGCCAACAGTGCTACGGGGTGTGCTGCCGGTGGATCGCTGCTCGATGGCCACGGCAGGGGAGAGGCCATCGATGCGTTCGAAGATGGGCTTTGGCACCTGACCGACGAACTGCCGCGCGTAGGGGGAAAGGCTCTCGACGTACCGACGTTGCCCCTCTGCGTAGAGCGTGTCGAAGGCGAGCGAGGTCTTGCCAGAGCCGCTCGGCCCGCAGCAGACCGTCATCTCCCCACGCGGAATGTCGAGGTCGATTCCCTTGAGATTGTGCTGGCTGGCGCCGCGGACGGCGATGGCGGGTGGGCCCGGATCGATCGAGGCTTTGGCGACTTCGGTGGTGAGCTCTTCAAGACTTACCGGTTGCTGTGAACGGCCGCGGCGTGTGGGCTTGGCGGAGGCTTGCGCGTCGAGCATCGCTTTGAGAGCTTGACCGGTGAGCGACTGCTTGGTGGCGGCCACCTTCTCTGGCGGTCCGCAGACCACGACCTCGCCTCCGCCGGCACCTCCTTCGGGGCCCAGGTCGATCACATGATCCGCCCGCTTCACGACGTCAAGGTTGTGCTCCACCACGAGCACGGTGTTGCCGGCGTCGACCAGTCGCTCAAGCACGCCGATGAGCTGCTTCACGTCGTGCATGTGCAGACCGGTGGTCGGCTCATCGAGAATGTAGAGCGTGCGGCCAGTCGATCGCTTGGCCAGTTCGCGGGAGAGCTTGACCCGCTGCGCCTCGCCGCCGGAGAGCGTGGGAGAGGCTTGCCCCAGGTGCAGGTAGTCGAGACCCACGTCGCACAGCGTGCTCAGCTTTCGTTCGATGTCGTGGCAGCCCGCAAACAGTTCCAGCGCCTCGCCAATCTCCATGTTGAGCACTTCGGCGACATTGCGCCCCTTCCAGCGGACCTCCAGCGTTTCCTTGGCAAAGCGGGCACCGCCGCAGGCTTCGCACGTGACCCACACATCGGCCAGAAAGTCCATGTCGAGTCGCACCGAGCCATGACCCTCGCACGACTCGCAGCGACCGCCAGCCACGTTGAAACTGAACCGCCCGGGCTTCCAGCCCCGCTTCCTCGCTTCGGGCAACATCGTGAACAGGGTGCGAATATCGTCCCAGACCTTTACGTAGGTGGCGGGATTGCTCCGCGGTGTGCGGCCGATCGGCGACTGATCGATCACGATCACCTTGTCGACATGCTCCACGCCCCAGATCGCGTCGTAATCGCCGGGGGCGGCCGTTTCACTGCCCAGGGCGAACCGCATCGCCGGCTCGAGCACGTCCCCCACCAGCGAACTCTTGCCGCTGCCGGAGATGCCGGTCACGCACACGAGCATGCCCAGGGGAATGTCGACGTCGATCTTCTTGAGGTTGTTGTGCCGGACCCCTTCGAGACGGAGCTTCTCGCCGTTGCCACTGCGGCGGACAGCCGGCACCTCGATCCGTTCGCGGCCCGACAGGTAGTCGCCCGTGATGCTCCGCGGGCTCTTGGCGATCTGCTCAGGCCGCCCCACTGCCACCACCTCGCCCCCCCGCTTGCCAGGGCCAGGGCCGAAGTCGACCACCCAGTCGGCGGCCCGGATCGTTTCCTCGTCGTGTTCAACGACGACGACGGTGTTGCCCTTGTCGCGAAGTTCAGCCAGTGCGGCGAGGAGCCGCGTGTTGTCGCGGGGATGCAGGCCGATCGAGGGTTCGTCGAGGACGTACAGCACGCCGGAAAGCCCCGACCCAATCTGGGCGGCGAGTCGAATCCGCTGGCTTTCGCCACCGGAGAGGGTGGGCGCGCGGCGGTCGAGCGAGAGGTAGCCCAGCCCGACCTCATCAAGAAAGGAGAGGCGGCTCGTGATCTCCTTGAGCAACTCCGAGGCAATCACGGCCTGCGTGCCGTCGAGTTCGAGTCCGGCGAAAAAGGTCCGCGCGTCGGCGATGGGGAGGCCGCAGACTTGGTCGATGGATAGATCGGCATGCGACGTGGTGGCCTTGCGGCCTTTGGTTGGCTTCGCCTGAGGATCGCCACCCCGCAGGGTGACCGCCCTCGACTGTGGCGAGAGTCGCGCTCCTCCGCAGACATGGCAGGGCGTGATCGACATGTACTTTTCCAACTGCCGCTTCTGGATGCCGCTCTTGGCGTTTCGCCAGCGGGCAGCCAGCATGGCCAGCAGACCTTCAAACTTGGTTTTTGCGCCGCGTTTGGTTCCCTTGAAGGTCAGCCGGATCTCTTGCAGGCCGGTGCCCTCGAGCCAGATTTTCTTTTGAGCTGCGGTCAGTTCGTTCCAGGGGGTCTCAAGCAGGTAGCCGTCGGGAAGTTTCTTCTTGGCCTCGGCATGACGAGACACGGCAATCAGCAGCCGCCGCAGCCAACGGGGCATCTCGCGAAGGCGGCCGAGCAGCTGCATCGCCCCGTTGCGAATCGACCGGCTCGGGTCGGTGATCAGTTTCGCCGGATCGATGCCGTAAATGTCGCCCAGGCCGTCGCAGGCGGAGCAGGCACCTTGCGGACTGTTAAAACTAAAGAGCTGCGGCTCGGCGGCAGGAAAACTCGTGCCACACTGCGTGCAGGAGAAACGGCTGGAGAGCACGAGGTCGTCAGCAGGGTCTGATGTGGGCAGTTCGCGAGCTCCACCCGGCTTCCGCTGCGGCGGGGCATCCGCAGCGATCGCCACGAGACCGTCCCCCACGCTCAGCGACAGCTGCACGGCATCGGCCAAGCGACTTCGCGACTCCTCGTTGGGGATCAGCCGATCGACGACCACGTCAATCGAGTGCTTGATTTGTTTTTCGAGCGGCGGAGGGTCGTCGACACGGATGATGCGGCCATCCACCCGCGCCCGCGTGAAGCCTTGTCGCACAAGGTCGGTGAACAGATCGCGATGTTCGCCTTTTGCCTCCCGCAGCAACGGTGCGAGCACCATCACATGCTGGTCGCGGCGAGCGGAGAGAATCCGCTCCACGATTTGGTCGCGGGGCTGCGCCTCAAGCACGGTGCCGCATTCCGGGCAGTGGGCGGTGCCCACGCGAGCGTAGAGCACCCGCAAGAAGTCGTGGATCTCGGTCATGGTGGCGACCGTCGACCGAGGATTGTGGCCGGCGGACTTCTGCGCGATCGAGATCGAAGGGGAGAGCCCCGTCACGCTTTCCACGTCGGGCCGTGGCAACTGGCCAAGGAACTGTCGGGCAAAGGTGGAGAGGCTCTCGACGTATCGCCGTTGCCCTTCGGCGTAGAGCGTGTCAAAGGCGAGGCTCGACTTGCCTGAGCCACTGACGCCTGTCAGGCAGACGAGCCGACCGCGAGGCAAGCCAACCGTGACATTGCGGAGGTTGTGTTCACGGGCACCCCGGACGACGATCGGTGGAACGTGCATGGATAAACGACAAGCCAGGTGTGGAAATCTCGCGGCATTGTAGGCTGTCGCCGGCGAATGCCTCGGTCGGTTCGTGCCACATCGGCCCGTCCTGCGGAAAACAGCTATGAACGCTCCTGAGCCACGCCTCCGCCCGCCGCCCTGCCTCGTCGTGATGGGGGTGTCGGCCTGCGGCAAGAGCGTGGTGGGGCATGGCGTAGCCCAGCGGCTCGGCGGCGTGTTTATTGATGGCGATGATCACCATCCCGAGGAGAACGTCTCCAAGATGGCTGCCGGCACTCCCCTCGCCGAAGAGGATCGCTGGCCGTGGCTCGATGCCCTGCATGCGATCATGGAGGGGCATCTGGCCGATGCTCCGGCTGACTGTCCGCTGGTTGTGGCCTGCTCCGCGCTCAAGCAGATCTACCGCGAGCGGCTGCAGCGAGGTCTGCCCCTCGGGCAGGTGCGTTTTGTGCACCTCGACCTGAGTTTTGACGCCGCGCTCGATCGCATCGACAGCCGTCGCGATCACTTCATGAAAGGGCGGCACATGCTGGAGGATCAGTTTCGCGTGTTGGAGCCACTCACTGCCGACGAGCGGGCTGCCGGGAGTTTTGCCGTCGATGCGTCGCAGGGGATCGCCGAGGTTGTCGACAAGGTCACGCGGCAGTGCGGCGCGGCGTTGTAAGGAAGGCCTGTGGCACTCCAGCGGCAAAGACCTACATCAGCGATGTGAGCGCGAGTTGGGCCAGCAGCACAAAGCCCAGGCCCGCGACAGAAACGATCGTTTCCACGATCGTCCAGGTGCGGAGTGTTTCGCCCACAGTCAGGCCGAGAAACCTCCCCACCATCCAGAAGCCAGAGTCATTGACATGACTGGCGATCGACGCGCCGGCCGCAATCGCGAGCACCGCCAGGGCCGGGAACCAGGCGGGGGAGGCGGAGGCGGCGGCCACCGCGTCGCCTGTCGCGGAGGGTTCGATGAGCTCCACCACCAGGCCGGCGGCGGTGATCATGGCCACGGTGGCTGAACCTTGCAGCAAACGGATGACCGCCGCGACAAACCAGGCCATCACGAGCGTGGGGAGGGCGGTTTCGGCAAGGGCAGATGCGACGGCGCTGCCGATGCCGGAATCGATCAGCACCTGCTTGAACACGCCACCTGCACCGGTGACCAACAGGATCACGCCCGCTGGCGCGAGGCCCCGCTCAGCCACACGCTGCACACGCGACGCAGGCATACCGAGCCGAATGCCGAGAAAATAGAACGTGCCGAACGTGGCCAGCAGCAAGGCTGTGATCGGGTTGCCCACCAAGGCGAGATACTTTGCCACGACGGCGTCTTTGCCAAGCATCGTCCGCACCACCGTCTCGCCGACGATCAAGGCGATCGGCAGGATGAGCAGCAAGAGCACGACCCAGACCGACGGCTCGCGGAGCGGAGCCTCACCAGGCTGATTCGACTCGTTGCTGGCCACGAGTGGTGGATTGCCCGCGGCCTGCTTGGCAAGCACGGTGCTCGAGATCAGCGCGGTGACCACGAGGGTCGGGAGGCCGGTGGCGATTCCCAGAGCGATCACCCAGCCCAGGTCGGCCGAGAGCAGCTGCGCAACGGTTGTGGGGCCGGGCGTGGGGGGCACAAAGGCGTGTGTGACGGCCATCCCCGAGAGCATGGGGAGCGCGTAGACGGTCACGTTCCGGCCCGTCCGCCTGGCCGCCGCGACTGCCAATGGCAGTACCATCACGAGTGCCACATCCAGAAACACCGGGATACAAACCAGGAAGCCGACCAGGCCCAGGGCCATGCCGGTGCGGGCCTCGCCGAAGAACGACACCATCTTTCCAGCGAGCCGTTCAGCCCCGCCCGATTCCTCGAGCATCATCCCAAACATGGAGCCCAGGCCCACTACGATCGCCACAAAGCCGAGCGTGTTGCCCATCCCCTTCTGCACAGAATCGAGCACGGTGTCGGGCGTCATGCCAGCCGCTAGGCCAACCCCAATCGCGGCCGTCAACAATGCCACAAACGGGTGGATCCGCAGCCACATCACGCCCAGGATGACCGCGAGCACACCGCCGACGGCGATCAATGTGAGCTGCCATGTTTCCATCGATCTTCCCTCCGTACTCGCCGCGTTCCCCAAAGATTCTGCGCACGAGGCTACCGTGCATCGTCATGGGCTGCCATCCACCGTATGCTGCCTCTCTATGAAAGCACTTCTTCTTGAAAAGCCAGGCGAACTGGTCGGTGTTGACATTGATCGTCCCCAGCCCGCTGCGGGTGAGGTGCGGATTCGGGTGGCGGCGTGTGGGATCTGTGGCAGCGATGTCCACGGCTACACAGGCGAATCGGGCCGCCGGATCCCGCCCTTGGTGATGGGACATGAAGCCGCAGGCACCATCGATGCGGTTGGTGAGGGCGTCACCAACTTCACCGTGGGCGATCGCGTGGCACTCGATTCAACCGTGTTCTGTGGTGACTGCGACCACTGTCGCGCGGAACAAGAAAACCTCTGCACGCACCGGCAGGTGCTCGGCGTTTCCTGTGGCGTGTATCGACGGCACGGCTGCTTTGCGGAATATGCGGTGGTGCCTGCCCGAGGCGTGTATCCCATCCCCGACTCGCTCGATTTTGTGTCGGCTTCGCTGCTCGAGCCGCTGACCATCGCCTTGCATGCGGTCAATCTCGGTGGAGCCGGGCCACAGACCCGCTCGGCGGTGGTCGTTGGCTGCGGCATGATCGGGCTTTCAGTCATCGCGGCCCTGCGGGCGCGGGGTGTGCAGCGAATCGCGGCGATCGATCTCGACACGGATCGTCTTGCGGCAGCCACAAAGCATGGCGCAGAGAAAACCATCCCCGCCGGCCCGGAGGCTGGGCGGGCGGCAGCAGCCT
>JBMTLP010000183.1:0-6406 GCA_049433245.1 Pirellulales bacterium | reverse complement strand
GCTGCTGCGTTGACGGCCTCAAAAATTCACTTACCCATCGCTCACGTCGAGGCGACTTGCGAGGTACGGACCAGCCACGGCTGTCCGCCATCTCCTGCGATCTGCAACGCCCGGGAGCGGTACAGAAAGTCGATGATGTTACCTTCGTGAGGCTGCAGCCAGTCGAGCTTCGTGGTGGGCACAGGTCCGAAGTTCAGCCGATCGACATGGGTGCAGTCGATCAGCTGCTGTTGAAAGTTGGGGTCGTCGGTGAGCACCGTGGCCACCAGCGTTGGACCAATGCGCTCCAGCATCGAAGTCTGCGAGCACTCCACGACGTTCACGAACGGAAACATGTATTCCGCCTTCGCGATCTCGGGGTCGGGCGAGCTGCAGTGAACGACCGTGGGACGCAACCAGCCACAGCGTTCACCTTCAACAAAGCGAGGGCCGTACTCAGCGGTGGCGTGGCTCACGCCATCGGCTGCCATGCCTGCCTCGATCTGCTCCCAAACGGCTTTGGCCACGCCAGGCACGGTGAAGGCAGCGAGTTTGGCGTCTGGGTCGTCTGGAGGCTTGACCTCAGTTGGGCCAATCCGCTCAGCGAGGGCTGCCGCGATCTCGCGGGTGTGCCGGCTGGCGAAGATTGCCGAGGTGTTGATGCAACCGCGGCCGCTGTTGGCCGCCACGCTTTCGACCATCACGTCGAGATACTTCTCCCAGTCATCCACGCAGTCGTCACCGAGGATGATCTTCGAGAAACCAGGGCCATGCACCTGCACGCGAGCATCGCCCGCGTACTGGGAGACGGTCTTGGCACTACCGAAGATCATGCTGCGACCGCTCCCGTTGAGAATCGCGGCACCCACATCCGTGGGGCCCGGATAGAGGCCGATCGCCTCGGCAGGAATCCCGGCCTCGATCATGGCCGCTGCCATGCGGTACGGGGTCCACGGCTCCTGACTGCCCGGCTTGAGCACCAGGCCCACACCGAGCGCGATCACCGGGAGCCAAAGCGTGTGCACGCCTGGCGAGTTAGAGGGAAGCACCAAGCCCAGCACGGGCGACTGTGCCTGATAGCTCACGATCACGTCGCGATGTTCCTTGCCGTAGCCCCGCCAAAGGATTTCTGGAGAGAGACCACGGGAGAGCGCGTCGAGCATGCGATCCATGTTGGAGAGCACGAACAAGTTCTTCTGCATGTTCGCCCTGCAGAGACTCTCGGGCAACCCGGTGGTTGCGGACTGATGCCTCACGAAGTCATCCGGCGACTGTGGCACCCCACCCACCTCAACGGTGCCGAGGGCATAGAGGTTGCCAGCGGTCTGGAGTCGCTCAACAACGTCTTCCGGGTCGAGGGCGAGGAGGGCGGCCCGAGCAGCCTTGGCCGACTTTGCCAGATCGCGACCCACCATCGCGCCGCCGATTTGGCTGACTTCGGCGACGGTTTCTCCCGTGAGAAAGTGAACTAACGTTTGACGTTCGAGCGATTCGTAGGGCTTGCCAAAACGGAGGGCTTGAAGGTGCATGCTGGGCTCCTAAGAAATGTCGACTAGTACACGCCGACCGTTGTGGCGGATGCGAGTTCGTGGAAGGGGCGGACGCCACTCACGCCGTCCCATGGATACTTGGCGTAGGGCAGTTCGCGTTCCCCTTCATCCCGCTCCAGGAAACCAGGCACAAATGTTTCCTTGGTGAGCGTGGTGAGTTTCACGCGGCCGGTGCCGCCGTAGGGCACGACCGTGTTTGGGTCGTCGAAATCGACCAGTTCAATCACGGCCCGCGGCTGCGGGGCGTAGTAGGCGATCGTATAGCCGTCGGCCGGGGTGACCGGACGGCTAGCGGCGAGCCCCATCAAGGTGTTGCCGTACGTCGGGGTCATGTAAGCCCCGTCGAGCAGTTCTTCGGTGGCGAAGCGTGTCCACTGTGGGGTGAACTCGGTACCGCCGGAGAAAATGCCGGTGATCCCTGCCTTGTGGATCGTGGTGCCTTTCTTCTCAAGGCCAAGGGCCAGCGATTCCAGCAGCTTCGGTGTGGTGAACATGCAACGAATATCGTGGCCGGCTTCGAGGATCGTGATGGCCTGATCGATGCAGTGCTGCTTGTAGGCTTCGAGATGCTCCATCCAGCCCTTCTTGATGAGCTTTACCACCCAGCGTGGATCCAGGTCGACGCAGAAGCAGATGCCGCCGCGGAACTGGGCAAGGTGTTCGATTGCCAACCGCAGGCGGCGCGGGCCTGATGGTCCGAGCATCAGCCAATTGGCACCCTTGGGGAAATACTCTTCGGGCAGGGTGTCGCTGAACATCTCGTAGTCGGTGCGGAAGTCACGAGAGTTGACTCGCGACTTCGGAATCCCTGTCGTGCCGCCCGTTTCAAACACATAGAGTGGCTGCCCTTCGAGTCCCTTGGGGGCCCATCGACGAACCGGGCCACCGCGAAGCCACTCATCTTGGAACGGCGGAAACTTCTTCAGGTCATCGAAGCAGTGGACGTCTTTGATGGGGTCGAACGAAAGCGACTGGGCATACTCCAGCCAGAAGGGGCAGCCGGTGGACGGATGGAAATGCCAGGCCATCATGTCAACGGTGTGAGCATCGAGCTTTTCGCGGGCAGCTTTGACGGATGCGTCATCAGCAACCTCAAACACCGGCTTGTCGGTCGCGGCCATCTGGCGGGAACTCCTAAGAGAGACGGGTGGAAATAAAGACTGGTGGGAAAAACGGGTCGATGTCGAAGCGGGGCGGTGAGCGCTCAGCGGTGAGCCTGAAGCCGTGGGCGGCACGTTGCAGGCATCCTTGCAGTGCGGATGCCAGGAATCAGTCGCCGCCCTTTCCAGCGTTCGGCGGTGAGCCGAGTTGCGAAAAGAGTTGCATCACGCCATTGAAATGCGCGATGCGTGGGCCGTGACGGTCGATGAAGTCGCTCAGCGCGTATTCACTGTCGGTGAAGACCTCAGCCTGGTCGGCGGCTTCTTCGGCGACCGTTGCGAGAAACTGCGTGTGCACCGCGGAGAGTGCCTCCGCAGCTTTGCGGCAGGACGCTGCCAGTTCGGGATGAGAGGCCTTCCAAGCCTTGAGTTCAGCAGCACGCTGACGCTGTTGCTGCGAGACCTGCGTCAGCAAGTCCCCAAGCAACTCGCAGGTTTTTTTCTGCAGGATCACCATCTCTCGCAGCAAGGCGGTCTGGTCGCCACTAGTCGCTGCCGGGGGAGGCGCAGCTGGAACACTCCCCGACGAGATATCGACCTGAGTCGTGTAGATAGGGTGATGGTCGGCCATGCGTGTTGCTCTTCGGCGGCGCGATCTGCAGCCGGTCGTGAGGAGCGGGGACCGCCCAGAATCGTTCGACCGGTTACCCAAGTGTAGCCGGCTGCGGGCGGCTGTTCACCCGCCGTCCTCGTCCCGATTTTGAGTTTTTTCGTTCTCATCGGAGTTTTTTGCCCAGCTTGCCGACGCACGTGGGCCAGAGGCTTGGAAAAGCAGCCGGCGACACGACCGTTCAAGTCGCTCCCTCCGGCACCCGATGCTTGATTCGCAGGGTCACGTTTACGCAGGCGCTCGGGGCAACGGTGATCGGCAAGCCATGGAGGGCGGGCATGCAGCAGCGGGATGAGGGGAAGGGGGCGATCGGTTTCCTCACAACCGTCGCGTCAGCATCACATGGCGTTTTTGGCGGTTACCTTCTCGTTGACGAGTTGGGGCGACCGTTGGAGTTTCACTGCACCGCGCCGGTGCGGGTCTCGCGAGCGCAAGAGATCCTCTACGGACCCACCCTCCACAGCGAGCTCCATGCTCGCCGGATTGGTGGATCTTTGGTGCAGGCGGCGGGCGTGAAGCCGAGGATCGTGCTCGTCGAGAGCCAGCAGATGATGCCGCTCCAAGACGAAACCGACTTGCCGGTCGCCGTGGTCGACCCAGAGGAGTCGCTGCGAGAACGGTTTCTCGGTCTGTTGCCTGGGATCGATCTCCGCGAACCGTTTGAGCGTATTCGCGAGGCCATCGCCGAAGCCCAACGGCACGGATAGCCGGCCGGAATCTTGTTTGTTCCTTCCTTCAATTCTGCACCGTCTGAACGCATGCTTCAACAGCCGCCATCGCCGTCGTCCGCTCGGTCAGGTGAAGGAGTGCAGGTGCTCTCCTGGGGTGGCTTTACGCTTGCTGACCCCATGCCGATCTGTCTGCGGCCAGAGCCGATCGACATTCACAGCATGTCGCTGCCGATGGGGCTTCCCCGGGTCACGGTCAAGAGTTACCCCTTTCAAGCTCCAGCGGCACCGCTCCCAAGTCGTCGGACGGTCGTCGAGCCGAACTGCGATCGATCGCCGGCAATTGGGCCCCACGACGCAGCAGCTCTCGCCACGCGGCCTCGGGTGCGGATCAAGCCTCCGGGAGATGTGGTCAAACTCTCCGAGCGAATCTTCTATCTGCTGCAGCCCGATCTCGAGACCATCCTTGAGACCAGCGAACTCGTGTTTCCGCACGACCCGTACCCCTTTCAGTACGAGGGAATGGCATTTCTGGCGCCGCGTCATGCCGCCGTTCTCGCTGACGAGATGGGGCTTGGGAAATCGATGCAGGCTATCTCCACGATCCGGCTGCTCGTGCATGGCGGCGAGGCAAGGCGGGTGCTGGTGATCTGCCCAAAGGGACTTGTTTCCAACTGGAAGCGGGAGCTGTCGGAGTGGGCGCCGGAGTTGGTCGTGGCGGTGATCGAAGGGGAACCTGCGCGGCGGCGGTGGCAGTGGACGCTCGAAGACGTGCCGGTGACGTTGGCCAACTACGAAGTGCTGGTACGTGACGAAGCGCTCGTCGAGGAGCTGAAACTCTCCTACGACTTGGTCGTGCTCGATGAGGCGCAGCGCATCAAGAATCGAGGCAGCCGCACGAGCGAGGCGGTGCGAGGCCTTCGCAGGCGACGAAGTTGGGCCCTGACGGGCACTCCGGTGGAAAACTCATCCGCGGACCTCGTTGGGCTGTTTGAGTTTGTCTCGCCGGGCCTCGTGCATGATGGGATGCCACCCCGCGCGCTGGGTGAAGCAGTCGCCGATCACGTGCTCCGACGCACCAAAGACAAGGTGCTCGAGGACCTCCCACCCAGGATCGATCGCGATGCCACGATCGAACTCTCTCCGGAACAACGTGAGACTTATCGTCTGGCCGAAGAAGAGGGGGTGTTTCGGCTCTGCGAGATGGGGCCAGGGGCCACCATTCAACACGTCTTTGAACTCGTGCTTCGCCTGAAGCAGATTTGCAACTTTGATCCCGCGACCCACGTGAGTTCGAAGGTGGATCGCCTCGAAGCCGAACTCGAGGAGGTGGCCGCGAGTGGCCGCAAGGCGCTCGTCTTCAGTCAATGGGTCGACACGCTCGGCAGGCTGTCGAAGCGACTCGCGAGATTTGGGCCGCTGGAATACCACGGTGGCATGCCGACGACTGCTCGTGATGAGGCCATCAAGCGGTTTCGCGAGCGACCAGAGCACGCAGTGCTGATGCTCTCCTATGGGGCCGGCGCTGTCGGCTTGAATCTGCAGTTCTCCGAATACGTGTTTCTGTTCGACCGATGGTGGAATCCGGCGATTGAAGATCAGGCGATTAACCGGGCTCATCGGATTGGAGGCACCGGGGGAGTGACGGTGACTCGCTTCCTGGCGACGGGCACCATCGAGGAACGAATCGACCGGGTGCTTGCAGGCAAGCGCGACCTCTCGGAGATGATTCTCTCAACCGCTGAAGGTAGCGCACTCGAGAGCCAGCGGTCGGTGAAAGGTTTCACACAGGAAGAACTCTTCAGCCTCTTCAACCTTCCGGCCCCGCCGCGGCGTGCCGCTGCCGCGTGACCAGCATCGGGCGTCGCTCGAGCTGATCGCGTTGACATGTCTCCGCAGAGCCCGTTATCCACATGGAACGTTCATCATCGCGAGTGCTGATCGCGATGCCACAACAATGGAGTCAACGGGGGCAACACATGACGCATTCAGGGAACACATCTGGTTGGCCGCTCGACGCCGTCATGCCAAACTTTTCTGCCGTTGTCCAAGCCCTCTTGATGCGGAACGTGCGGAACGTGGGGAACTGGTGTCTGGCGGTGGCGATCGTGTGCATCGGGGCCGCGGCTGGATTTTCGCGGAGTGCGATGGCGATCGAGGCCGGCATGCCCACCCCACCCGCGAAGCCCACGGTGGTCGAGGCGGCCATCATGATTCTGGACGTGATCGACATCGACGATGTGAACGAATCCTTCGTTGCAGAGATCGCGCTGTTTGCTGAGTGGGATGACCCGCGTCTTGCCTTCGATGCTGACGCAGAAGGCGTGGATGTGAAGATCTTTCAAGGCAACTATCAGTTTGCCGAGGTTTTTACTGGGTGGTGGCCGCAGTTGATCCTGGTCAACGAAGTGGGCCCGCCAACGCGCTGCAGGCCCGCCC
>JBMTLP010000182.1:0-6408 GCA_049433245.1 Pirellulales bacterium | reverse complement strand
GGCGGTTTCAGATGCGGAACGTCGATCAAAACTGGCGGAAATGTCGCAGCAAGGACTACCGTTGTTTCATTGTCCATCGCGGAGGCCAGTGGGGCCATATCCTACCGAGTTGCAAGCGTTCAACACGGAGTTCGTCAATCGTGTTGCCAAGTCGGATTATGCGGCGAATGCGGGCAGCGTGTTATTTGATGTCGGGACTGGGCCGTTGACGCTTGGGGAAGGGGATACGCGGTGGTACGCCTGGCCCAACTACGACGCCACAGGGATTTGCTTTCTTCGTAGCCGGGTAAAAGTCGCCGACATTCGTGACGGAACGTCAAAAACAATTTTAGCGGGAGAGAAAAACCTGCCGAGCAAGCGCTACCGAACAGGTGATGATCTCGGCGACGATCAAAGCATGTACTCCGGGGATGACTTTGACACGCTTCGATGGGCGAACGTCGGCTTGTTTCCGGTCAACGATAGAAGCCTGGTGAACTCGGAGGCCCGGTTTGGATCGGCCCATGCGAATGGATGCCATCTGCTCCTGTGCGACGGGGCGGTTCGGCTCGCCTCTTACGCAATTGGCCCCTATGTGTTTGAACACCTCGGGAATAGAAATGATGGAGAAGGGGTCTCCGACTGGTGAGCATGCTTCAAGGCCCCGCGGCGTGCCCGGTCGCTCTCGTGGATCCTCACGCAGCGGGATCGAGGACTTTCCGCGAAGCGGATTCACCAGGATCTGGGGGCTGAGTTTCCGAGTGCTGCAGCGATCGGATACGACAGTGTCCGACGGCTGCTGAAGAAGCACGGCGGAGCGCAGCCGGTGCCCTTTCGGCGGATGGAAGTGTCGCCTGGGTTTGAGGCTCAGGTTGACTTCGGCACGGGGGCTCCCGTCGTCGGTAGCGATGGCAAGCGGCGGCGAACGCACGTCCTGCGGGTCGTGCTCTCGCATTCCCGCAAGGGCTACAGCGAGGCTGTGATTACACAGTCGACCAACGACTTCATTGGTTGCCTTGAGAACGCCTTCGAGCACTGGGGTGGTGTTCCTCACACGCTCGTGGTCGACAACCTCAAGCCAGCTCTCGAGGTTCTCGGAGATAATCTTGTGGAGCGGCGTCTTCTCGGGCCGGCGACGCTCGTAGCGGCGGGACGCCGCGGGACTGCAGTGCGGGCGGCGTCGGCTTTGCGCCGGAGACCCTGTGACCGCGGCGACCATGGGCGGACCGGCAGGTGGCGCCGTGAGTACACAGCCGAGCACCCTTTGCGGGATGGAGCGGCTCGCCACCAGCCGATCGCAACGTTCGTCAGCAAGAACGCGAATCGTGGGCATGCTCGGTCGAGCGGCGATGGACCCGCGCTGAGGCGACCTGTGGCAGGAGCGGCGCCGTCGTTCGCACGCTTCGTGAACCAACGCATGGCGTCGTTGCGGCCAAGACTGCTCTGGCCACCAGCAATCCATCATGCCTACCGATGCCTCCCAGTTCGGAATGAGAGTACGGTGGCTGGCCATGAAAAGGCCGGTACTCCATTTCACGCCAGGTGTAATGAGCCCGGCAAGCGCGGAGTCCAGTCGCGGTGCACGGTACGTAGAAGTAATGTCATTGCCGTCCATTCAACTCCACCGGTGCCCGGTAATCGACGTGTATCCATTCCCGCAACAAAAAACTTGCCAGGCGCCCCCGCGGCGGATAGATTAATGCTCCAATGGGAGGGTAGCGGGTCCTTGCATTGCAGGAGGATGGAGGATGATCCGTTCGTGCTTGCTTGCACTCAGCATGGCGATGAGCCTGAGCCTCGCGGCCAGTGCATCGCAGATTGGTGACCTTCGCGCCCGCTATCTCGAAACTGTCAGTGGCATTGTTTCGCTCGATCTTCAGTTCACGCTACAGTCGAACTCCTACACTGAACAAGGTCGCTGGGCCCGTGATGGCGAACGGCAGCTCCTGGTCGTACGTGAATCAGACTTTGGTCCGGGCTGGGCTGCGTTTGACGGCGTTAAAGGGCATCAGGTCACTTTCGATCCGGAAAGACCCGAGCGGATCAGAGAAATCATTGCGTCTCCAGCGGTGCCTCTCCGCCTCCGTGAAGCCTACTGCATCGATACTTGGCTTGGGACGCGGCTCAAGGACTCGCGAAAAGATCTTGCGGGGCTTCTCGCGTCAGCGTCCGCTCGTGTCGTCAGTGAAGACGGTGATAACGGTCATAAAACGTGGGTCATCGATCTCGGCGAACATCGCACGCCTGGCGGCAGGTTGAATCACTGGTCCGTTACGCTGGCAGAACGCTATGGCTGCCTTCCAGTGGAGATGGCCGCGACGCCCGCAGGAGAAGAGAGTGGTGCCGCCCACGCCACACTCCGAGACGTGGGCACGTTTCGGTACCGGTTGTCCGACTGGATCGCCATTCCTGATCCGCTCACAGGCGGCGACAAATGGCTTCCACAAAAAATGGAGTCCTCTTACAAGGACGGAGGGTGGACGCTGATTTTGAATTCCATCCGTCTGAACTCGTCTGTTCTCGATGCTGATTTTCGTCCACCAGCCCCAACCGTGGGCACTCAACTTATCACGGAAACAGTCGCCGGTCAGCGAACCATAAAAGTCCACCAACAAGACGAGTTGCTGGAGGAATACGTGCAGCAACACGCGGCACGCGCGGCGGAAGAAACGCGGCGTCTGGAAACCGAGGGAGCCGCAATTGCAGTCAGAGGCGACGGATTCCCTTGGTACGCTCTGCGGTGGGCTGCCATGGGCAGCCTGATAATTGCGGCGGTAGCGTATGCCGTCCGGCGGACGCGTCTCAAGGCGAACTCGCGAGAGTAACGGTCCGTTCCTTTAGAGGACTCAGGAGTGAAATAATGCAACGCATTATCGGGGCGATTGGCCTGGCGGGAGTACTAGGACTTTATTTTGTCGGGCCTTCGAGCACACGCGTGCTGAGTGCAAGTGCGTTGGAATCCGTATCTGGCAGTGCTTTCACCTGTCAAAACCCGGCTCTCGTGAATAGCAACTGCAATCAGTGCCTGTCAAATGGCAATGGCGGTTCGGTGTTTTGCCTCAACAATCCGCAAGGCTATTCGCTGACGCCATATACCAATCCGGTGCTGCACTACGGACATTTAACACACGTCAGAACGTCACCCTGCGGAGGTTATGCGTACAACTTTCCTTATGACGAAGCGTGCACGTACGGGGCCCCGTACGATGTCGTACTCTGCGGCCGAACATATCCAGACGATTACATTTCAGGGGGCGAGCCCACGGCGTGTCCGTAAGATAGAATCGATCGAAAACTCCCCCGGGAGGCGTCGCATGACATTCCTTTTGTTTCTCGTATCTGGACTCATTCATGGTGTAGATGCCCCAGTAAACAACTCTCATGCGTGCGGCTCGATCGCCATTGAGGTCGTGCTGTCGTTGCTGGGAGTCGAGGGGGAGCTGAGCGAGAGAATCAGTGAGTGCCCCGCGAGTCCATTGACTTTCAAGGACTTGCTTGCCCAAGTTGAGCACTATGATTGCGTCGCAGTGGGCATTTCTTCGCCGGACGAGCCTCCTCCCTTTCGTGCCGGGACGGCAGGCGGAGTCATTTCGTTGGTTCTCCCAACTGGCGATAAGCACTACGTAGCGGTGTTGGAGAGTCGGGGATCTCAGATGCAGATCCTCGACTTCCCTGAGCCTCCGGTGTGGGTGATGGCTGCCTCTCTCAAGGAGAGATTCGGCTGGGATGGTTCGATCCTTCTGGTCGCAAGAAATGCTGCCGACATCAATCGCATCGTTAGCCTGAGGGGCTGGTCCTACGTCTGGCATGCCGGGTTGGCTTTGGCAGCGATTCTTTTCTCGACAGGCCTCTTTCGCCGCTCGCCTCGAGCGACGCAATACATCGATGGTTGCGGCGAGAGAGAAAAGCAGGAGTGGCGGCGCGGATTCTCGTTGCTCGAGTTGCTGGTTGTCCTCGGGATTGTCGGCGTCTTGGTGTCGTTGCTCGGACCCGCGGTACAAAGCGGGCGAGAGGCGGCACGGTCCATCGACTGCAGTTCCCGCTTGCGGCAGATTGGCATTGGGCTGCATGATTACGCAGGTGCGCACTCCGGCACGCTTCCACCAGCTTCCATGTACATGACCGTTGTTCCGGAAGGAACGGTCTACGCGACCAATATGTCGATGCAGGCCCAGTTGTTACCGTTTCTCGGGCAACTGAACGTCTGGGAAAACATTGACCGTAGCGAGGACGGGTTGGGGGCAGGCAGAGAGCCGGTTACGAGTTCTCGAAACGCTTCCTTGCTCTCTCTGTCGATTCCGCTGTTTGCATGTCCATCAGACAGAGTTCGTTCTGGTGGTAATAGTTATCGCGCATGCCACGGGACGAGCCCTGATTACCACGTAAGGCTTGACAAAGGAGCTCGCGGCGGAATTGCGAGATGGCGCGGCGGTGTCCGGCTATCCGAGGTAACAGATGGGCTTTCGTCCACCGCATTTTTCTCAGAACGGGTCGTTGGAGACTTTGATACGGCGAGTTTCACCCCTTGGCGGGATCGAGCGATCGTCTGGTCACCCATTGCCCCTGCGGGGCCAGATGAGGGGCTCTCTATCTGCTCCCGAATACCTGCGAATCACCGAGAACATTACTCATCGGATGGCAGCACCTGGCTGCTGACCGATTGGTCGCAGACGTTGTACAGCCATGTGCTGCCGCCAAACTCGGCGATTCCAGATTGTTTGCATGTCGTCGCGGCGCGGAGTCAACATCCCGGCGGCGTTCACGTTCTCTACGGCGACGGAAGCGTATCGATGGTTACGCAGGAAGTCAGCCTAGACGTTTGGAGAGCATGGGCATCGGTGGATGGGGGGGAGGCAATTGATCATGATTAATCACAGCCATCCGCTTGCCGCCGGGGCATGGACGCGTAGAGAACGGAGTTGGGTGGGGCATAAAGCACGATCATTGTTTTGCCTCAAACGGGCGATCCGGCTAGCGGCATGCTTGTTCAGCGTCGCGCTGGCGAGTTGCGGCTGCTCCGGTACGCCGGCTGTAGAGTTGCACCTTGAGCCGGAATCCGTGACCATCGGAATCGACGATGTAGATTCGCAGGATCTTTCTCGAGAGTTGGAGGTGAGCATTACGAACAACTCTTCGAAGAGTTATCGAATTGTTGATGTCATCTCATCTTGCGCGTGTACGCTTGCGGGCCCTTTGAGTGCAACGTTATTGGCCCCCGGGGAGCACTGCATCTCTCAGTTCCGAATCACAGTTCCTCGAGTTGGAAAGACGGTCACCTGGGCGGAAATTGTCACCGAACCAGCGTCGGTGCCGCCATTGAGAGTGAGGTTCGAGCTGATTGGGGGAGGTGATCACGTCCCGCGGATTGAGGTGACTCCTTCGAGCATCCCTTTGATCGGCGAGATCGCAGGAGAACGGGTCGAAGCGGCGGCAACTGTTACGACGCTTGAGCGGGCGGGCTCCGAACATTGGCTCACGGGCGCTGAGGCCGATTCCAGCGACTTTCAGGTTCACTTGCGTCCCACGGAGGACGATGAGGAAGTTGCCCGGGGCGGGGTGCGACGAAGGTACTCCCTTGATTTGATCGGCCGTGTGCCGGCGGAACGTTTCGGCCAGCGGGTTCAGATCCATCTCCTTCAAGGGAGACCGCGTGCGGAACGGATTGTCATGAATCCTGCCATCTGGGCGGCGCCTGAACGGCGCTCCGTGTACATGGCTTTCCCAGAAGTGATCACCCTCAGTCGGATCGAGATGGCGGCGGCCGGCGGGCAAGGGAAAAAGGTGCTGCTTTTTGGGGACAATGACGACCCCGCGGCCGATTGGATTGTTCAGGCGCCTGATTGGGTTTCGGTGAAGATTCAACCACCTGAGACGGTGAGAGAGCGACTTGTCGCTGTCGCTGTCATCGAGCCTGTCGGGAATGCCCCTTCCGAGATCAGCGACGTGGAGATTCTCGTCGGCCGAGGCGTAAATGATGATTCTCAATCAGCTTGGAGAATCGTGCTGCATGTCAGCGAGTAGACGGTACCGGCGGTATCTCGACTTGGCGTGGTGCGGGGCGTGTAACCTTGTTCGCTGGGAAGGGGGAAAAAGCGTCGTCGCTGCAAACGCTCCACGAGCATTCGCCGACCCCCGTCGCCTCACCCGTTATGGATAGCCCGGTCAATGGCACTTCCGCAACGGTCTTCCGGGCTGATGAGCGACCCATGAGCCTCGGGGAGAACGGCCTGGGAGTCTGGACGGGGTTTCCCGATAAGCCGAAACACCGCTCACGCCCCGCTGCGATGGCGTTTTTCTCGTGCCCGCGCAGACCGTGTCCCAGTCGGCCTTTCCCCGGGGCTTCGACACCCCGTGCCCAACGCCGGTCAGAGGCTAACCTCCGGAGCGATTGACGTACGGAGAACGTTCGTCGTGAACTGACGAGCCGAG
>JBMTLP010000181.1:0-6418 GCA_049433245.1 Pirellulales bacterium | reverse complement strand
GGCTCGACAACAACTGCGTGGGCGGGGTGCCCAACGACGAGAACGACGCCGACCAGGAGGAGGAATTCGAGGCGGACGGCGGCGATTGGGAGGACGAAGAGTAGGTCGCGGCGAGTCTGCGTTGCTTAGCAGCAGGCTTCGCGGAGTTCGGCGAGGTGTCGTGGGACGGCTTCAAAGGGATCTTCTGCGGCCTCGTACTCCAGTGTCAGGAAGCCCTGGTAGCCGACGTCGCGGAGGATCGTCACCACGCGTGCCGGATCGGCAGGCTCTTTGGGCGCTTCGCGATTCCCTCGCTGGATCTCCACCTTGTACTGCACGTTGATCGCGTAGGGAGCACAGCGGGCGAGGTCGCCGTAGGGATCCTCGGTGCGAAAGTTGCCCGTGTCGAGGTTCACACCGAGCCAAGGGCTCTTGACGGCCTGCACGACGTCGAGAAGTGCATCAGCGGTGGCGACGATGCCGCCGTGGTTCTCCAAGCCCAGGAACACGCCCCGGGTGCTGGCGTAGTCGCAGCAGGCTTCCAGCGAGGCGACGCACTGTGCGAATGCCACCTCCTCGGAAAGTCCCTTTTCAGCCGTGCCTGCGAAGACTCGCAGATGCGAACTACCGAGCAACGCCGTGTGGTCGATCCACTGCTTGACGACCTCGATCTCGCGATCCAGTTCTGGGCCAGATGGAAGCGTGAACCGGTTGCCCACCGCGGTGCCACTGATGGCAATGCCACGTAAAAACGCATGCCGCCGCAGGTCGAGGAAGTCGTCGTGGGTGGTGGCCGGATCAAAGAAGTAGGCCGTCAGTTCGGCGCCATCGCAGCCCAGGTCGGCGGCGAGATCGATGAAGGAGCGGATCGTGAGTGCCCGGGCCTCATCGGTTGGCTGTTGCGGCTTGCCACGCATCCACGGAAAAAACGCGCGGTAGCCGTAGGCCGCGAGGCCGATCTGAAAGCGAGGCTCGCCCGTTCGCGAAATGGGCTCAATCGCAGCGAGGGGCCTGGCGGCAGCCGTCGCGAGCATGGTGCCGAGCCAACCGCGACGAGTCAGGGCAGCAGTTGCAGACATCGATGTGGGCACTTCTCACCTCCAGCACGCTTCTTCAGCAGTTCCGTTCCCCGTCGGGCGCACGCCCCAGACCGAGCGAAAGTCTACGATGAGCCTGGGTGTGGCGATACCAGGCGAACCGACCGACTGATTGGGTCCTTCCGGGAACTTCGGATCAACCCACAAAAACCCCTGATGTGCCACCGATTGCCCCGGAGCCAGCGGAACTTATTGGCTTGTCAACGCGTCTTGGTAAGCAGTAGATGCCCTGTTCGAAGCTGGTCGGAATGCGTTGGTTCCAACTCACGACAGACCGAAGAAGGAGATGACACGATGCGGATCAGCAGACTTGTCAATGCCGCAGCGGTCGCCATTGTGCTGATGGCCGCAGCCGAGGTCCTGCCGCTGGCAAACGCTGCTGCCGAGGAGCCGCCGCCGCGGCGAGTGGAGATCACTCCCGAGACACCCGCGATGGAAGTCAGTCGATACTTTTCGCTGCTTGCCCATGGGCCTACTCAAAAGTTCTTCACTCTCACGAAGCAACGCGTCGTGCTCGTGCTCTCCACCAGCGACGGCACGGCGGACCTGCACGGTGTGGTCTATCTCTTCGATCCGGCTGCGTCGGCGGAGAGCCTGGAGAAGTGGATCAACAACAAGCACTCAGATGCTCTCTACGCGGATGCGGCCGAGCCGCTCCGGTCGGTGAAGATCCCCGCAGAGAAGTTGCGGTGCGACGTGAGCCAGCCGATGAAGCATGAAGTGGGTCGGAGTGGCGATGAGTACGACCAGGTCCGCGTCTCGTTCACGTTGGACTCGTACGCTGACGAGTTCGTGAACGTCCAGGGCTTCAAGGGAGGCTTGGATGCCTTCATCCGGACGCGAGAGCCCGACCAACCTCGGTAGCGGGAAACTGTTGCTCACGACTTGGCCTGCGGCACCCGCAGCAAGGGAATGTGGGTGGACCCGTTGGGAGCAAGGCGGCTCTCGAAGAGGGTGAAGCCGTCCACCTCAAAGGTGTCGAGGGCGAGCGAGGCATGCTCGCAGAGAAAGGTTTCGACCACCTGGCGTGATGTGCGTGGTCCCAGTCGTGCGAGCGTCACGTGCGGCGAGTAGGCACGGCGTTCGAGCGGAAAGCCTACCCCCGTGAGAGCCTGGCCCACCTTGTTGTGTAAGGCGAGGAGTGGTGCGCTCGCCTTGAGCCCAGCCCAGAGCACGCTCCCCCTCCCCCGCGGCGGAAACCTCCCAACGCCAGCGATCGTCAGCGAGAACGGCTCGACGCGAACAGCAGCGACGGCGGCCATGAGTGGCTGCAGCTGCTGTTCGTCGACGTCGTCTAAGAAATGAAGCGTGAGATGGAGCTGCTCTTCGCGGGTACGCCGCACACCCGCCACGGGGGCGACGCTGTGCAGTTGCCGCCGCGTGGCAGGCGGGATTTCGATGGCGATGAAGAGTCGAGGCACGCCGCACCTCAGCGAGGAACTGCGTTCGCAGCGTAGTCCTCGCCGTTGAGGCTCCGGACCACGCTTCTGAGCCAGGCTTCCAACTGCTGCTGCATCGCGGCGCCCCGTGCTGCTTGGGTCGCTGCTAGGTCCGTGGTTTCCATCGGATCCGCAGCGAGGTCGTAGAGTTCCAGCCGCACGGTACCCGTACGTGGTTGCTCGATGCGATGCAGTTTCCAGTCGCCATCGATCCAGGCGGAATGCCCCGGAAAAGAGTCGAGCGGATGTGGCGGATTGGGCAAGACGCCAGCCTCGACGCTGGCGGCGTTGGGAGGCAGATCACCGCCAGCCTGTTGGGCCGTGAGGAGTTCGCCCATCCACTCCGCTGAAGGCGTGGAGATCCCCGGAGCCGTGTGGTCCCAAAAGCCGATGGGGGTGGGCCGCGACACTGGGCCTGCTGCCACCAACATTGGTTGCAGGCTGATGCCGTCGAGGGTGGGCTGCCGTGCAACGGTCACGCCGGCAACATCAAGCAACGTGGGGTAGATGTCGCACGTGGTGCACCGCACGCTCGTCTGACGCGGCTCGGTGATCACCGCAGGCCATTCCAGGATCGCAGGCACGAGCAGGCCTCCCTCATACACCATCGATTTATGGCCCCGGAAGCCACCGGTGTTGCCAAGTTTGGGCAGGCCACCGTTGTCGCTGCAGTACCAGAGGAGCGTGTTGTCACGGATGCCGAGGTCCGTGAGGGCGTCACGAAGGGTGCCGAAGGCACGGTCCATGCCGGTTATCTCGCCGAGGAAGTCGCGGCGATTGGCGGGCTCCTCCGCATACCGCTCGCGGTCGCTCTCGATGGCCCGGTGAGGGCTGTGCGGCGATCCAAACCAGACGACGGCGAAAATCGGGGCGTCGCCCTGCAAGGCTTCCCGCATCCATGCCAGGCAGTCGTTGACCGCGATCGCACTGCTCTCGCCGCTCTTTTGCACGGCGGTGCCTTCGTCCGACATCACCGCATCGTTGTCGTAGAAGTTGGGGGCACTCACCCAGCGGTCGAAGCCATTTCGGCCTGGGTTGGCTGGACTGGTTTTACGAACCGATCCGAGGTGCCACTTGCCGAAGTGCCCTGTGGTGTAGCCGGCGGATTTCAAGGCCTCGGCGATGGTCGTTTCCTGGGGACGCATCGGATACCCCCACTTGAACACCCCCATGCGGTTGGGCGTCCGTCCGGTCATCACGCTCGCTCGCGTTGGCGAGCAGACGGGGGCGGCAGCGTAGAAGCGGTCGAACCGTAGTCCGCTGGCAGCGGCGGCATCGAAGTTGGGCGTATGGAGAACCGGGTCGCCTGCGTAGGCCATGTCGCCCCAGCCCTGGTCGTCGGCCATCACGAGCACGATGTGGGGTCGCTCCGCAGCTTGCGTCGAGAGCAGCGGAGTGAGCGTCATCACGCAGGCGAAGAGCAGCGACGTGAAGCGAAGCGGTGGGCTGTGGTGCATGTGTGCTTCCCCCAAACCAGGGCGTTGGTGTGGTCTTCCCCAAGGCGAAGAGCATACCGCGGATCGCTGGAGTACACTCCGCATCGCTTGAGAGGACGGCGGCTCGTCTGCGGCCATGTTGGGCATGGACCGTGGCGTCGCCTCAAGGGGAAAACGCCATGCCAGCGATGCAGATTCTGTTGCGGATTGTATTTGGAGGAATGGCGATCCTGATCGCGATGACCAGCAGCAGGCTGAACGCCGACGATGGGCTGTCGCTGCCCGATCGTGAGCATTTCCACCTGTTCCTGCTGGGAGGGCAGTCCAACATGGCGGGTCGGGGAAAAGTGGAAGCAGAGGATCGCGCTGTGCATCCCCGCGTGTTCACGCTCGATAAGAACAACAGCTGGGTTCCGGCTGTCGATCCCATTCATTTCGACAAGTCTGGCGCCGGGGTTGGCCTCGGGCGAACCTTTGGCATCACCGTCGCCGAGGGCAACCCTGAGATTGTGGTGGGGCTGATTCCTTGTGCTGTGGGGGGCTCGCCGATCTCAAGTTGGGAGCCGGGCGGCTACCACGATCAAACAAAGAGCCATCCCTACGACGATGCGCGAGCCCGCGTGCAGGTGGCGCTCAAGCAGGGCACCTTGCAGGGCATTCTGTGGCACCAGGGGGAAAGTGACAGCAACGACAGCAAAGCCGCGGTCTATGAGGAAAAGCTGCACGCCCTGATCGCCCGTTTCCGGGAGGAGTTTGACTCACCCCAGGTGCCTTTTCTCGTCGGCCAACTCGGTGTGTTTGAGGAGCGTCCCTGGAACGATGCCCGACGGCTGGTGGATGCCGCTCACCGCTCGCTCCCAGAAAAGGTTGCGGTAACGGCCTTTGTGCCATCGACCGGCCTGCGGCCCAATGACGACCTCGTGCACTTTGATGCCCCGTCGCTTCGCGAGTTTGGGAAACGCTACGCGGCGGCCTACGCGAAGCTTGTGCAGCAGCGTCGTCAGGCTGCGGAATGATCGGCTGAGACTATGGAAAAGTGGCGGATCGCCTATGCTGCGGACCGCCGCGGGCGGGTTGTGAAGGCAAGAAACACTGGAGATGGCAACGATGAGTCGAACGCTGGGTAATGTGATCGCGGATTCCCTTGGCCTGTCGCTGATCAATGCGGAGCGGTTGCTGAAGGGGGTGACGCCTGAGCGATTCGGCCGGTGTGCCGCGCCGGGTGGCACACTCGTGGTTTCCAACCACCCCGCCTTCATCTACGGGCACCTTTCGCTCTACGCGCCGAAGGTGCTCTTGCAACTGGGGCACCCTGCCCCGCCAGTACCCGATCAGTTCGAGCTGAGTTTCTCCAAAGACGCCTCCTGTCGAGACGACGTCGACGGAGACCTCTATCCACCGATGGACGAGGTGCTGGCGTTTTTCCGCGAGGGGTATCGGATGGTGACCGCAGCCCTCCGCAGCGTGTCCGACGACGTGTTGGACCAGCCCAACCCCGCTGAGGGAAGGATCAAGGAACTCTTCCCCACGATCGGCTCCGCGCAGAACTTCTACTGCGGTGGCCACATCATGATGCACATGGGGCAGATGAGCGCCTGGCGACGGATGGAGGGGTTGGGCCCGGCGTGACTTAGCGTTCGCTCGCTGACACGTCGTAGCAAAGCAGCAGATCCTGATCGCGGATGTAGAGTTTGCCGTTGGCGATCACGGGGTGCGCCCAGGCTGGAGGTGACCGACGGTCGGGCTGGGGAAACCGACCGCGCACGTCGAGCTTCTCGGGCGTCGGCTGGATCAAGAGCAGTTCGCCATCTTCGGCTCGCAAGTAGAGCATCCCATCAGCCATAGTGAGCGCCCCCTTGGGACCTTCGCGGTCGCGCCACAGCACTTCGCCGGTCTGAAAGTCGAGGCAGGTCAAGAAGCCTCCCTCGTTGCCGCCATGAGCCCCGTAGAGGTTGCCGTCGACGACGATCATGCCGCCATGATGGTTTTGCATCCGAGGCTAAAAGTAGGCCTCCTCGGCGGCCACGCCCCCATCAGCGGTTGGCGAAAGTTTCACGGCCCCACCGCCAGTTCCGTAGGCCGACGCGGCAAACACCAGCCCTTCGTGCACGAGCGGCGTGGAGCAGTTGATCCCCATCGGGTTGGCGGGTGCTTTGTACTGCCACAGCAGCGTGCCATCGGCGGCATCGACACCGACAAGGGCCTTGGCCGTCAGTTGCACATACTGCTTCCGTCCGGCGAGTTCGACAGCGATCACTGAGGAGTAGCCCGCGCCGGAACGGGGGCCTCCACGGCCGCGGCCAAAGCCTCGACCACCACCCGGCGGCGGGCCTCGGCGTTCGCCTGGGGGATTGTCGGCCTGATCGGACTGTGCCTGCCGTTGCTGGAGCTGTGGCCGCGGGGGCTCTGGAGAAGCCGGTTCGGCGGGAGGCTCTTCGGCGGGGCCTTGGGTTTTCCAAATCGTTTC
>JBMTLP010000180.1:0-6448 GCA_049433245.1 Pirellulales bacterium | reverse complement strand
CCACTGGGTTTCGGATTTGGGATGGCAACATCGGAGCCCCGACTGAGGCCAACAGTGCGGTGAACGCATCACCGACCTACACTGGCACGCTCGATGCGAACTTCCAGGTTGGTACGAACGGCAACACGACTGCTCTGGTCGGTTCGCCCGCAGGTGGTGCCCTGACGCTTACAGGTTCGACTCTGTATGCGAAGTACGGCACCGGCACGGTCACGGTGACAACCGATAGCTACTTTCTCGACACGATCGACGCCGGCACGCTGCAGATCGGTGACGGAAATACGACTGGTGCCCTGACCACCGACGTGGTTAACAACGGCACACTCTCGTTCAATCGCTCGAATGCCCTGACGCACAGCAACACGATCTCCGGCACTGGCTCTGTCACCAAGCTGGCGAACAACACCCTGACGCTCTCCGGCTCCAACTCGTACACCGGAAGTACCACCATCTCCGCTGGTACCCTCTCTCTCACAGGCACCCTTGGTGCCACCGCGACGACGGTCGGCACGGGGGCCATCATCGAAGGAAATGGCACGAGTGCTGGAACGATCGCTGGAGCAGGTTCGGTCGCTCCGGGTACCGCCGCCGCCCCCGAAGGCATCCTCACCTTCAGCAGTCTCGACCCCTCAGCCAACACCGTCTTCAACCTCGAGTTCACCTCGAGTGACCCGAACTACGCTGATGTGGCCAACAGCAACAATGACATCGTGCGACTGACCGCAGCGAATGCCTTCGACTCGGCCATGACTTCCGCCAACGTCGTCAACATCTACCTCAACGACCCCGCTCAGCCGAGCTTCGGTGACGTCGAGTTCCGTGGTGGATTCTTCACCGACACCCGCAGCAACTTCCTCACCTCGCTGCAAGACGCCACCGTCAAATACTTCCTCAAGGATGCCAGCGGAGCAGTCTCCTACAACGGTGTGAACTACACCGACGTCACCAGCCTCGACTGGGTGCTGCAGACCGTGCCTGCCACCGCCAACTTCGCCGGCGGCACCGTCAACGGCCAGGTCCTGCAGGTGGTGCCGGAGCCCTCGAGCTTCGCCCTCGCTGGCTTCGCCATCGCTGGCCTCGCCGCCGCCGGCTACCGCCGCCGCAAGGCTGCCAAGAAGGCTGCCTGAGCCCAACCGACCACCACCACAAACCACCACTGAAACCCCGGCTCATCTGAGCCGGGGTTTTTCATTCCCCCAGCACCCCCGCACGCAACGCCCAGCCCGGCCGCAGACCGCCCCACACGCACTGAGCGCGGCGGAGCCCGGGAGCTGCCTGAGCCTCTTTCGCCCAACGAGCGAGGGGGCGACCAGGGTCTGCCCCGCCGGCGTAGCTCACCAGCGAAGCCCGGAGGGCGAGAGCGCCCGTGAGGTCCGAGCGAACCGAGGCCGTGGATGGCCGAGGTGAGCGTCCGGCGGGGCAGACCCTGGTCGCCCCCGAGCGGACCACCCCGAACGATCAGAGAATCAGCCCCGGCCTCCCCCGAGCGGCTCACCAGTTGCCCCGCTCCCCGCACAGCCGACAATGGGTCGACCCACAAACACACCCGCTCCCGGAGCCCCCCATGCCTCACCTCCCCCCCCGCGCACCGCTCTGGCTCACCGCCACCTGCCTGGCGATCGCCTGCACCGCCGCCCTCGCCGAAGACTGGCCGCAGTGGCGCGGGGTGGGCCGCGATGGCGTGGTGCATGACGACACGCTGCTCAAGACCCTCACCGAGGGCTCGCTGCCGCACACCTGGACCCAGCCAGTCGGCAGCGGCTACAGCGGCCCGACCGTGGCGGACGGCCGCGTGTATATCACCGATCAGGTGCGAGAGAACGTGGAGCGGGTGCTCTGCTTCGACGCAGCCACCGGCACGCCGATCTGGCAGCATGAATACGACGCGGTCTACACGATCGGCTACCGGGCTGGGCCGCGGGCATCGGTCACGATCCAAGACGGCCGCGCCTTTGCAGTCGGCGCCATGGGCCACTTCCACTGCTTCGACGCAGCCACTGGGGTGATCATCTGGCAGCGCGATCTCGCGGCCGACTACAACGCCGCCATGCCGATCTGGGGCATCGCGGCTTCGCCCCTCGTCTACGACGACCTCGTGATCCAAGTGGCCGCAGGGCAGGGGGGCGCGTGCGTCGTGGCCCTTGATATCGCCACCGGCGACGAACGCTGGCGGTCGCTCGATGAACCCGCCGGTTACAGTGCGCCAATCGTGATCCGACAGGGCGATCAGGATGTGCTCGTCTGCTGGACGGGGGCGAGCGTTTCAGGCCTCGAACCAACCACAGGCAAGGTTTTGTGGAGTGTGCCGATGGCGTCCCGCAACATGCCGATCGGCGTGGCCACGCCGGTGATCCAAGACGACCTGCTGTTTGTGTCGTCCTTCTACGACGGCTCGATGCTGATCCGCTTCTCGAAAGAGGAGCCGACCGCCGAGCAGGTCTGGTATCGCGTGGGCCGTGACGAGAAAAACACCGATGCCCTGCACTGCATGATCAGCACGCCGATCCTCAAGGGCGACCACATCTATGGCGTCGATAGCTACGGTGAGTTGCGGTGCCTCGACCTCGCGACCGGCGACCGCGTCTGGGAAGACCAGTCTGCCGTGCCCCGCAACCGCTGGGCCACGATTCACATCCTGCAGCATGGTGACCGTGAGATCATGCTCAACGATCAAGGCGATCTGTTCTTCACGGCGCTTGCGCCAGACGGCTACCACGAACTCTCGCGGGCGCACCTGATCGATCCCACCAAAGTGCAGCTGAGCCGTGGGAACGGAGTCGTCTGGGCCCATCCTGCGATTGCCAACGGCTGTATCTTCGCTCGCAGCGACGAAGCCCTGACCTGCACATCCCTGCAGGCGGAGCGCTAACAGACTGTGGATCACCGTCTGCCGCTGCTTCTCGCTGTGGTGTTTTGAGACGCTTCGCTGACAACGATACGATGTCACCCTCGTTGCAGTGCGCAGCGAATCGGGGTCGTTCGGTCGCAAGGGAGAGAGCCGTGGGGTCAGTGTCAACACAGCCAGGGAATCTTGAAGAAGCGGGCCGACTTGCCCGGGAACGGTATGCCGCCTGTGGCGTCGACGTGGAAGCCGCGCTCACCACGCTCTCAACCGTGCCCGTCTCGCTGCACTGCTGGCAGGGAGACGATGTGCAGGGCTTTGAGTCGTCTGGCGATGCGATCGGTGGTGGGCTCGCCGTCACCGGCAACTATCCTGGCCGCGCCCGCACGCCCGAAGAACTCCGCCGCGACCTTGAAAAAGCCCTTTCGTTGATCCCTGGCCACCACCGTCTCAATCTGCATGCCTGCTATGGCGAGTTTGGGGGGAAGAAGGTCGACCGCGATCAGATCGAACCCGAACACTTTGCCGGCTGGGTCGACTGGGCCCGCGAGCAAAAGCTGGGCCTCGACTTCAACCCCACCTGCTTCGCCCATCCCAAAGCCGCCGACGGCTTCACGCTCGCCCACCAAGACAAGGCGATTCGTGATTTCTGGATCGAACACTGCAGCCGCTGCCGCACCATCGGCACAGGGTTCGGCGAAGCCCTCGGCACGCCCTGCGTGACCAACGTGTGGGTGCCCGATGGCTTCAAGGACACGCCAGCCGATCGCATGGCCGCCCGGATGCGGCTGGCTGAATCCCTCGACCAGGTGTTTTCCGAGCCACTGCCCGAAGAGCACATCCTCGATGCAGTTGAGTCGAAACTCTTCGGGATCGGTGCGGAGAGCTGCACCGTTGGCTCGCATGAGTTCTATCTCGGCTACGCGATCACCCGCGGCACGCTCCTGTGCCTCGACGCCGGCCACTTCCATCCCACCGAAACCATCAGCGACAAGATCTCAAGCACGCTGCTCTATCTGCCGGAGATCCTGCTGCATGTCAGCCGTGGCGTTCGCTGGGATAGCGACCATGTGGTCACGCTCAACGACGACCTCCTGGCGATCACCCGCGAGATCGTGGCCACCGGCGATATCTCCCGGGTACACATCGGCCTCGACTTTTTCGATGCCAGTATCCACCGCGTGGCGGCCTGGGTGATCGGTACCCGCAACCTGCTCAAGGGCCTTCTGCTGGGGCTGCTCGAGCCACCGGCGATTCGTGCCGCCGAACAAGCAGGCGACACCACCGCCAGGCTCGCCCTCCAGGAAGAGGCCAAGAGCCTTCCCTTCGGAGCGGTTTGGGATCAGTATTGTCAGAGATTGGGCGTGCCGGTGGGGAGTGCGTGGCTCGACGTGGTGCGGGCCTACGAACGGGATACGACAAGCAAGCGGTGCTGAAGCGTCGTGGCTGCGGCACACACCGTGGCACGACGGATCGCATGGCCTTAAGCGGAGAGTTGCAGATGACAACAGCAGCGGTGTCTGCCGACGACGGTGAGGCAAAGGCAGGCTCGGAGTACGAGCGGGAGCGCGTGCCCGAGAAGGCCCTCAAAGGACCGACCGCGTTCTGGGGCATGTATGCCGGCGAACACACCGCGGGCACCGAGTTCATGATCGGACCGCTGTTCGTGGCCTGGGGAGCCGATGCTTCCAGCCTGATCTTCGGCCTCTTGATCGGCAACCTGCTGGCCGTGCTCACCTGGCGATACCTGACCGCCGTGATCGCCTGCAACGAACGGCTCACGCTCTACTACACGATGGAACGGATCGCCGGCCGGCATCTCGTCACGCTCTACAACCTCGCCAACGGACTGCTGTTCTGCTTCTTGGCAGGCGCCATGATCACGGTCTCGGCGACCGCCGTCGGGCAGTTCTTTCCCGAAGGCACGGTGGAGATGCCGACGTTTGAGTCGACGATGCCCACAGGCCTCGCCTGGATCATCGCCTGCATCGCGATCGGTGCTGCGATGACGGTCGTGGCCATGCGTGGCTACAGCGTGGTGGCGAAAGTAGGCCACTTCGCCGCGCCCTGGATGTTTCTCGTGTTTGTGGCCTGTGCCCTCGTCACGCTGGGAAGGCTTGAGACCACCGACGTCTGGGCTCTGCTCACCCCCACAACCGAACCGGCCGCCGACAAGAAGATCAGCTTCATGGGTGTCGTCTGTTTCTCCTGGTTCTGCAATGCGGCGATGCACTTAGGGATGGCCGATCTCTCGGTGCTGCGGTTTGCCAAGAAGCCGTCAGCCGGCTGGGCGAGCAGTGCTGGCATGTTCCTCGGCCACTACGTTGCTTGGATCTGCGCAGCCTTGCTGCTCGTCTACTGGGTGCGAGTGCACAACGTCGATCCAGCACAGGGCAAGGATCCCGGCACGATGGTCAACGACGCGGTGGGCTGGGCAGGCCTGGCCTGCGTGGTGATCGCTGGCTGGACCACTGCCAACCCCACGATCTACCGGGCGGGGCTCGCCTTCCAAGGAATGGTGCCCAGCATGCCACGGCAAGCCGCCACGCTGCTCGCGGGCAGTGTCTGCATCGCAGCGGGCATCTTCCCGGCCTTTGCGATGAACCTGCTCTCCTTCGTCGGGCTCTACGGCACGGTACTCGCCCCGGTCGGTGCGATCATCATCGTCGACCACTTCTTCGCCGAGAAACTCGGCATCCGACGGGCACCGGCGGCGAGCCTTGGTCTGAACTTCAACGGGGTCGTCGTGCTCTCTTGGCTCTTGCCAGTGGGCGTGGCGATGGGGCTGCACTTCGGCCTCGGTGTGTTTGCAAGCTACCTGCCGCTCCCCTCGGCGGTCGCCTGCGGCGTGCTCTACGCGGTGCTCTCCAAGATGCAGTCAAGCGCGGCCGACCGCCGCCTCGCCGCGAACTGATGAGCACGCACCCAACCCAACACGGAGACTTCTCATGAAAAAACTCGCCATGGTCATCGGCCTGGCCAGCCTCGCCGGCACGATCGTGCCACCGGCCCTGTTCATGATGAACAAAATGCCGCACACCACGATGCAGCAGGTGATGCTCGTCTCGGCGGTCGCTTGGTTTGTGACGGCGCCGGTGTGGATGAAGGCGGAGTGAGGGGTCGTCCGCGCGCGGATGGTCCGGCTCGGCAGGCGGCAAAAGGTTCGTCGCTGGGACAGCGATAGCCCCACGCTCCTCAAGCGTTCGCCGACCCGCCGAGCCTCCCCAACTGTTGACTTTGTAAGGAAGCGCGAACAACCTCAACCCCACTGCCAGGCGTGTGCAAGCGACGCCCGGAGGGCCAAAGCGAAGCGGATCTCCGCGTGAGCGAGGGCCGGGAGGGCCCGCAGCGAACGTCCGATGGGACAGCCCGCTGGGCTCCCCCGGGCGACCCCACCACGAAGACAGTCTCCACATCCAACCGACTCACCCCTCCGGAACCACCGATGACACTCCCTCGCTTGCTCTTCCTCCTGCTGGCCGTGTGCACCGCTCCAGCAGCGCTCGCCGGCCCACCCAGTGGCACACCGGTCGCCAACCTCCCGGGTGATGCTGCAGCCTCGCCGATCACGCAGTTTCGCGTGGCTCCCACTCGGATCGTCTGGCA
>JBMTLP010000179.1:0-6474 GCA_049433245.1 Pirellulales bacterium | reverse complement strand
GCCGATCGACCGCGGGGTGTTTGTGAACATGGAGGGCTTTTACCTGCAGGAAGGTCATGCCAAGCCGCTCGACGATGAGGAATCACTCGAACTCGAAGCCGCTCAGGCTGCCCTGTCCGAGGGGGACGGACCACCGCCGCTGCCCGAGGTTCAGCGGGAAGTGACTTCGATCTTGGTGAAAACAGCCAGCATGCCGGGCCTGCCGCCGGAACTGATGTCGATGGGGCTCAGGACGGTGATCAATGAGGGGGCTGAAGGTCAGGCGGTGCTGCCGATCGGCGAAATCCGCCAACTTCTCGACCTCTTCGTGTGGCCTATCGAACGCCTGCTGCTGCTGATCACCGTACTCGTGGTGATCGTTTCAGCAGTCGGCATCCTCGTGAGCATGGTCGGTTCGTCGCTCGAGCGGACGCGGGACGTGGCCATCATGCGGGCCCTGGGCGCCCGCCGTGCCCATGTGCTGCTGACGGTGTTGCTGGAAGCGGTGCTGCTGGCAGGCTGTGGTGGTTTTACTGGCTGGGCGCTGGGGCACCTCGTCGTGGGGGCGATCGGCCCCTGGATCGCCACAAACGCGGGTGTTTCGGCGAGTGTCCTGTCGGCGGCGCCGGGTGCCGAACTGCTGCTCGTGCCCTTCCTGATGATGCTGGCGGTGGCGGCGGGGCTCCTGCCGGCGATCATGGCCTATCGCACCGATGTCGCCCGTTGGCTGCAGCGGGGGGGCTAGGCGGCCTGGCGCCTCTGCTTGGCAAGGCGATGCTCTGGGTGTGTGGCCCGTGAGTTTCTCGTACGGCAATCCGTGCGTTTTGGGAAAGCCGGACGCCAGTCGCAGCGGTTGGCCGGTCGATGGCCTAAAATAAGCAGCATTCTGCCCTGGAGGATTCTCATGCCACGCATCCATTGCCATCTGCGTTGTTCGCGGCTGCTGCTCGCGCTGTGCCTGTCGCTGATGGTCGCGCTCGTGCCGACGCTGGCCCGTGCCTGCCCCTTTTGTTCTGCGGTGTCGCTGACCTTTTCCCAAGAAATCGACCAGAGCGCCGCCGCGGTGGTGGCCCGCTTGGTCACTCCTCCTCCGGCGGCTGCGCTGAGCCCGGTCGCCGATGGTCCCCTTCCCAAGGGTGTGTTTGAGGTCGATCAGGTGCTCAAGGGTGCAGACCTGATCGAACCGAAGGGAGCTGGCGACGCGATGCAGATTGAGGCAATCCTCCTGGAAGACAAGCCGGTAGGCTCGCTGTTCTTGCTGCTGGGAATCGAGCCACCGCAGCTGCTCTGGTCGAGCCCGATCGCCATCAACGAACGAGTCGTCGACTATTTGCAGAAGCTTCCCTCGCTGCCAGCCAGTGGTGCCGATCGGCTTGCCTTCTTCCAAGAACACCTAGAGGACGCCGACGCGATCCTCGCCCGCGACGCCTACGACGAGTTTGCCGTCGCTCCCTATGACGATGTGCGATCGCTGAAGGACCGCATGGACGCGGCCAAGTTGCTGAGCTGGATTCGGGATCCGATCGTGCAGGCCAATCGCCGTCGCCTCTACGCCACGATGCTGGGTGTGTGCGGAACGGAGCAAGACGCTGAGGCGATTGCTGCGATTCTGGAAGATCACTCAGGCGACGAGGTGAATCCGGATGTTCGTACAGGTCTCGATGCGTTGATCGCCTGCTACGTGACGCTGCGTGGAGGTGACGGGCTCGACCTCGTGGACCGGCTGTTCCTTCAGCGGGGCGAGCGAGATATTCCCTTCACGGAGACCTACGCTGCAGTGATGGCCCTCCGGTTTCTCGGTGAGGAAAGCGAGATCGTGCCGAGGGAGCGGGTGCTGGCGTCGCTACGGCTGCTGCTCGCCGAGCCGAAACTGGCGGACCTCGTGATTGCCGACCTCGCTCGCTGGCAAGACTGGTCGGTTGTGGAGACGCTGGCAACGCTCTTTGCTGAAGCAGGCACCGACAACATCTTTGTGCGGGAGCCGGTCGTGAACTACCTCCGCGCCTGTCCTCTGCCTGAGGCGGCTGAGGCGCTTGCTCGCTGTGAACAGATCGATCCAGAAGCAGTGCGACGCGCGGCAACGCTGGCAGGTTTCGCAGGAGGCTTTGCGCCTCCAGGCCCGGCGTCGTCGGCCACGGCTGAAGGCGGCCAGGCCACGGCGACCTCCGGAGAAGATGATGAGAGTCTGGTGAGTCAGGTGCCTCCGGTGCTCGCGGATGCCGATGCCACCGACGACAACCCACCGATCGACCCATCGCTGCCGCAGGCACCAAGCGACTCGGCTGCTGGATCTGCCACGGCTGGAGATGCCGAAGGGGCGAGCGATGTGACAGAGTCGGAGGAGCCAACGATGATGGGCCGATGGATCATTTGGGCTGCTATCGTGGTGGGTGTCGGGTTGCTGGCACGTTCGGCGATGCAGCCGCGAGTTGGCTCGGCGCAGCGCTAGCAGGCTGTGGAAAAAGCCTGCCGCCGCAGGATGCGGCGATTGGCGACCCCCCCAAAACATCGGCTTTTTGGGGTGTCGCTCAAGTGGAAAAAGGCCATGGATGGCTTTTCCCACGGGCAGTTAGCAAGCAGGTCTGATCTGGGAGATGCGGTGATGGCCACGGGCCTTTTTGACAACATCACGACGTCTGATGCGGAGTCAACGTCTCCACGGGAAGTGAGCGAATACCGCGCCGTTAGCGGGTGGGCGATCGGCTGCCTCGTGCTGACGGTGCTCTCGCCGCTCGCTTTTGCCGACTGGTGGTTGGCCGTTGTGCCGCTGACAGCGATCGTGGTGGGTCTTGTGGGCTGGCGGCAGATCTCGCTGCGTCCGGACGCACTCGTGGGCGCGCCACTGGCGATTGGCGGCGTGTTGGTTTCTGCCTGTCTGTTGGTGGCTGGGCTCACGACGCTCACCCAGACCTACATCGCGGAGCTCCCTGAGGGCTTTGTTCGCATCAACTATCAGATGCTCCAACCCCTCGACGGAGATCCTGCCACGGCGGTGCCTCAGACGGCCTTCGAGGCCGACGGAAAAGACGTGCTGCTCAAAGGCTTCATGTATCCCGGTTCAGAACAGGAGGGGATCGTGCAGTTCCTTCTTGTGCGAGACCAAGGTGACTGCTGTTTTGGAGGCAATCCCAAAATCACCGACCGCGTGCTCGTGAATCTTCGTGATCCCGAAGGCATCGACTTCACGCCGCGGATGGTGAAGATCGCTGGTCGCTTCGCGATCAGGCCAGCAGGCTCCACCGATATCGACGGCGGTGTGCTCTATCACATCGAGGATGCCTTTGTTCGCTAACCGCCCGTGGGGAAAGTCATCCATGGTCCTCTCGAATTTTGGCGTACCGTCGGCGACTTGTTTCGTTCGTAGGCTCGTCGCAGTGTTCGGCGTTTCGTTCCTTGTGGCAGGGTTGGTGGGGTGCGGTTCCTCGGGAGACGCGAAGCAGGCTGCGGCTGGCGGTGGGCCCGAATCGGCAGTGAACCCAGCGCCGCCGGCAGGATCTGCTTCGACCGAGCAACCTTCGACGGTTTCTGCACCGCCGGTCTCCACGGCTCGGCTGCAGGACCTTTCCTTCGATGACGTGAAGTTTGAGATGGAGAAGGGAGATCCCTTCACGACCGACCTGCTGCCTGGTCCGGTTGCCTCGCTTGAGGGACAGCGGATTCGCATTCGCGGCTACATCCTGCCGAGCTTTCAACAGGAGGGGATCACGCAGTTTGTGCTCGTCCGCGACAACATGGAATGCTGCTTTGGCCCTGGCGCTGCACTCTACGACTGCATCGTGGTGCGGATGCTCCCCGGTCGCAGCACCAACTTCTCAGTGCGGCCGGTTGCGGTGAGTGGGACGTTCCATGTGGAGGAACTCATCGGCCCGGATGGTCGGCACCTAGCGATCTACTCGCTCGATGGTGAGGACGTGGAGTGAGGCAGGCCCGGTCTGTCGTGTGGCTGGCGATCATGGTGTTCGCAGGTGTGGCGACCGCCGACGCCTGCCCATTCTGTGGGGCGGTGGGCCAACCTTTGGCTTCGCGGCGTGATGCGGCCTTTGGTGTGGCGGTGGGCGAGGCAGCGGGCCGAGCAACGTTGGCAGCCAACGGTGTGATCGAGCAGCCCTTTGTGCTGCACCAGCGATTGGCTGGGGACCGCGCGATCCTGCCAGGTGAGCAGGTGGTAGCTGCGGTGCCAGCGGCGGTCACAGGCACCGCGGCCGTGTTTCTCACGGAGAACCCGCGTCCCCTCGGCTTGGGTGTGCACCGAGCGCTCGAGGCGGATGAGACGCGACTGGGTTACATGGCTTCCGCGCCAGCAGTTGATGGAGCGGCGGCACAGCGGTTGCGGTGGTTCGTGCGGTGGCTCGAACATCCCGATCCCGTTCTGGCTGAAGATGCGTTTGCCGAGTTTGGGCAGGCACCCTTTGAAGCAGTTCGCGAAGCGGCGGACGCCCTGCCGGCGGAGCGGTTGCAGGCGTGGGTTGCCGATCCGGGGATCGTGCAGCAGCGGCGGGGCTTCTACGGGCTTGCTCTTGGTCTGGTGGCCGCATCACGGCCGCAGGAACGAGACGTCTGCTTGCGGGCGCTGTATCGGAGCCTTGAGCAGCCAGCCGACGACTTCCGCAGTGGGTTTGATGGGATCCTGGCCGGGGTGCTCGTCGCCGAAGGAGAAGCGGGGCTCGACCGACTCATCGCCATGGGCTTGCTCGAGCCCTCGGCACGACCGGTTGAGAAGCGACAGATGCTCTCTGTGCTGCGTTTTGCTTGGGAGAGCCTCGGCCAAGAGATTCCCCCGCGTCGCGTTTCGGCTGCGACCGTCCGCCTGCTCGACAGTCCCGTCACCGCCGCCGAGGCGACCGTCGATCTCACCCGCTACCGTGCTTGGGATGCGGCCGATCGAGTGGCGGCTTTGTGGCAGGAGTTGGGTGGCGATGATCCGCTTGTGCGGAGGGCGGTGGCGGGTTATCTCTCGCAGTGCCCCTCGCCCGAGGCGAGGCTTCATGCCGACGCCATTCGTTCCCACGACCCAGAACTCTACGAGCAGGCGCTGCAGGCCTCGCGACTGCCGCTGTCGCGATAGGAACCGCGGGCTTCAGTTGAAGGTGCCGTTTGCGGAGCCACCAGGCGTTGGCAGCAACTGCAAGTCATCTGGGGGCTCGGCGAGCGTGGGGCCTTCACCAATCGGAGTGGGAACCTCCTCGGGTCGGCCAGCCGTTGGCTGACTGCGGCTGGCGGGATCGAGTGGCGGTAGTTGCTGAGGGCGGGCGTCGGCACCGATGGTTTCAAACTTCTGGGTGATCGAGCCACGGCTGAAGACACCGGGCTGCGAGTGTCCGTAGTCGAGGTAGATGCTCGCATCCCGCTGACGGGCACGCCGGTGAGCGTCGAAGTAGGCCTTCGCTGGCCAGGGGCCTTCCGCCAAGAACACGCCGTTGTACTCCAGCAGCGATCCCTTGCGGTAATGCAGCTGGGCGATCGAACGGTTGTAGTCGACAAGGGAGCGTGAGTAGGCCACTTCCGCATCGGCGAGCCGCCGCTGGGCGTCGAGCAACTGATCGAAGGTGACCGTGCCTGCATCGTAGGCCGCCTGCACCGCTTCCACCTGTCGCGTGGCCGCCACACGCCGGTTGAAGTTTGTTTGGGTGAGGGCGAAGTTGGTGTCGACGTTCCGCACCGCTTCCACAAGGGCGTGGGAAACTTCCAGCTCCTCATCTTGAAGGCGGGCTCGCTCTCGGGCTACCTGCAGCTGGAAGTTGCGAACGGTGGAGAGCTCGCGACGGAAGCCGAGTGGCATCAGGAACTGCGCCCCAGCCTGCCACTCTTGGAACTTGCCGCTGAGCAGCGTGGAGTAGGCGTCGGTGCCGTAGAGCGGATCGGTTCCTCCGGCTTGGTAGGGGTTGTAACTCTGATTGATCAGGTCCTGACCCATGCCGAGGAAGCGGTACGTGCCGAGCAGGTCGAGTCGGGGCAGGACGAGGTTCTTGGCTGCCACGAGTTCAAGCTCTTTCTGCTTAATCCGCCACTTCTGCTTGCGAAGCTCTGGAGAGCGGGACAGTGATTCAACCAGAGCCTGCTGCCAGTCGAACGAAAGCCGCGCCGTAGTCGGCTCATCGGCAGGCCGAATCAACCGACCGTCGCTCGCCGTGATGCCCATGATGTACCGCAGCCGATCTTCGCTGCGGTACACGTCGGCCAAGGCCGTTTCCACTTCGGCACGGAAGAAGAAGTATTGCTCGCGAGCCTGTGCCTCTTTGTCGGCTTCACCACCGCGCGACTGCTCAACATAGAGAGCGTGCACACGCCGCCATGCCTCAAGAGCAGAATCGCGGCCAGCTTTGCGAGCCTCGAGCGCGCGATACGAGTAATAGAGTTCCCAGTAGGACTGTTCGATGTCGCTGACCATGTTGCGAACACCGACCTCGAAGTCCGCGAGGTAGATGTCGGCGTTGACGCGTGCGAGCAGCACGCCGCGGAAGTTCGGTCGCCCAAAGAGGTTGTTGAACGCATCCG
>JBMTLP010000178.1:0-6552 GCA_049433245.1 Pirellulales bacterium | reverse complement strand
GCTCGCAGCACGGCGGGCGTGTCACCATCGATCGGCGTGGCCACTTCCACCGCAGGACCACGATTGGTGCGGACGAGGCTCGCGGCGATGCCTGCAGCAGCGAGCGAGGTGGCGAGTTGATCCAGAGGACCAGTGCCCTCCACCCGGTGCATCGGCAGGGCAGGCCGCGTGAGTTCGTCGATGCTCCCCGAGAGCCGCACGCGCCCAGCCGCGAGCACAATCGCGCGTTCGCAAATCGCCTGCACATCCGGCAGCACATGTGTGCATAGGAAGATTGTTTTGCCGTGATCGCGAGCCAGCGTCACCAACCGTCCGAGCATCGCCTTCCGCTCAATCGGATCGAGGCCATTGGTCGGCTCGTCGAGAATGATCAGCGGCGGGTCATGCACGATGGCTGCCGCAAACGCCACCTTCTGCCGTGTGCCCACAGAGAAGGTTTCCAGTGGGCGATACCGCTCTTGGCCTGCATCGCACCAGTCGAGCACCTCGTGGGCTCGGCGAAGTGCCTCTCCGGCGGGAATGCCGCACAGCCTCGCGGCATACCGCACCATCCCCACGCCCGTCAGGCCAGGCACGGTGGACTCATCCTCCGGCACCACGCCGACCTGCTGCCGCACCTGCCTGGGAAAACGTTGCGGATCGAGGCCAAACACGCGGACGCGGCCACTGGCGAGTTTGACCAAGCCGAGTACGGCTCGGACGAGCGTGCTCTTGCCGGCGCCGTTGGGACCGACCAACCCGGTGATGCCGGGCTCGACTCTCAGTGACACACCATCCAGTGCGGTACGGGCGCCGTACCGCTTGACGACTTGATCAAGTTCCACTGGGCAGGCATCGCTGCTCATGGCGTCGTGCATGGCCAGTCTCTCCGCGGAATCGATCTGCGCCTGTGGCTACTCTTCCATCACTTCGGCTTCCTTCGCTCGCGCGAGGTCGCCAACGTGTGACTCATACTTCTTTGTGAGTTCTTGAACTTCGTCTTTCGTGGAGCTCACGTCGTCCTCGGTCATCGTACCGCCCGTCTTCTCGCCGTCGGCGGCTTTGTTGGCGTCGCGGCGAACATTGCGGATCGACACCCGCGACTCCTCGGCGAGTTCCTTGATGCGGGAGGTCATTTTCCGTCGCACGTCGGTCGACAGAGGAGGCACGGTGATGCGAATCACGCGTCCGTCACTCTGCGGATTGAAGCCAAGATCACTGGCGTGCAGAGCTTTCTCAATGTCTTTGAGCGTGCTTGGATCAAAAGGACGCACGACGATCTGGTTGGGCTCTGGTGCCCCCACGTTCGCCAGGGCCTTGATCGGCGTGGGGGATCCGTAGACCTCCACCTTGAGCGAGTCAACGAGGCCAGGGTTGGCCCGGCCAGTACGGATTCCGGTGAGGGCATGGCGGAAGACATCGACAGCCTTCTCCATGCGTTCTTCAGCGTCGAGCAGGATGTCGTCTGCCGGCATCGTGCGGGATCTCCCTGAGTGAACCGCCAGCAAAGGGAGACCGTCGGTGCCTCTCGCTTCCACTAGCAAAGCCCCGATTCTCGCAGGAGGCTGCGCGGCACTTCAAGTCAGTGGCCGCAGGCTCGCACGCCGCACCCCGTTTCGAGGCGGAGAGAATGTTTCAGCTGACGCGGCTGGTGACAAGCGTTCCGATTCGCTCGCCAGCCACCGCACGCTCGATGTTGCCGTCAGTGCGGTAGTTAAACACGAGGATCGGCATCGAGTGCTCCATGCACTGCGAGATGGCGGTGCCATCCATCACCCGGAGCCCTTGTTCCTGCACCTGCTGGTAGGTCAGGTCGCGATAGAGCATCGCGTGCGGATTCCGCTCGGGGTCGTCGGAATACACACCGTCGACGCGGGTCGCCTTCAAGAGAATGTCGGCTTCGAGTTCGAGGGCCCGCTGGGCTGCGGCGGTGTCGGTAGTCACAAACGGACTGCCGGTCCCCGCGGCCAGAATCACGATCCGACCCTTCTCGAGGTGGCGGCGAGCCCGGCGGCGGATGTAGGGCTCGGCCACGCCATCCATGCGGATCGCCGTCATCAATCGCGTGCTGGCCCCAAGGCTCTCCAACGCGTCTTGCAGAGCGAGCCCATTGATCACCGTCGCCAGCATGCCCATGTAGTGGGCCGTGGCTTCCTGGATGGCGGCATTTCCTGCAGTAAACGACCCGCCGCGGAGAATATTGCCTCCGCCGATCACCACCGCCACCTGCACACCGCGCTCGGCAACCCGAACGGTTTGCCCGGCGATGTGCACCACCTCCTCCATCGAGATGCCACGTTCACCTGTTCGCGCAAAACTCTCACCGGAGAGTTTGAGCAGCACGCGCTTGAAGGGAGGAGGCGTCATGAAAGGCTTTCCCCGCGTGAAAAGGTGCCAGCGCCGCCGAAAGCGGCGGCCGTGCGCCGCGAAAAACTAGTTGCCAAGCGTCCAGTTGTCCATGCTCTTCACTTCGAGACCGGAGTCCTTCGCGAGGGTGCCGACGGTCTGTTTGTCGTCCTTGACGAACGGCTGTTCGAGAAGCACGCACTGACTAAAGAAGTTGCGGAGCCGGCCTTCGATCATTTTCTCGACGATGTTGGCAGGCTTGCCTTCGGCCAAGGCGGCTTCGGTGAGGATTTCCCGCTCCTTCGCGACAAGAGCCGGATCGAGCTCGTCCTTGGAGACGGCCTTGGGAGACATGGCCACCACGTGCATGGCGATGTCTTTGGCAACGTCCGCGACGGCAGCGCCTGCCTTTCCGGCCAACTCAACAAGGCAGGCCTTCGAGCCGTCGTGGTGTGCGTAACCACCGCACGGCGCGTCGATCCGTCGGAGCCGCGAAAGCTCAAACACTTCCCGCATGCGATTGAAGAGGTCGTCCTTCAGTTCGCCAAGGGTGCGGTCTGGGTACTGCTGGCTCTTCTGGGCGAGCAGTTCCTCGGGCGTGCTGGCTCCCGGACCCAAGGCCAGTTGCTTGGCCATGTCAGCCACGAGATCTTTGAAGTCTGGGCTGTTGGCGACCGGGGCGCTCTCGCACTTCAGTTCCACCATCGCCCCCACGCCCTTGTCGAGATCGGTGTACACGGCCAAGCGTCCCGTGCTCATCTCGCGATCTGAGCGAAGTGCTTGGGTCTTAATGCCCTGCTTGCGGAGCCATTCGATGGCGGCAGCAGTGTCTCCACCACACTCGGAGAGGGCCTTCTTGCACTCCATCATGGGGAGGCCTGTCTTGTCTCGCAGGCTCTTCACATCGGCTGCCGTGATTCCCGCCATCTTTCTCTCTCCCTCTCGGTCAGAATCCAAGTTATCGAAAAGCCACGGTAAAGCTGTGTACAGGCAAGCGTAAAAACGCTGGCTCACGGGCTTCCTGCCGATGTGCACAGCCAGTCCACGCTCAGACAGACCATCTGCTGCTTGCCGCCTCCACCAACAAAGCCGCGAGCAACGAGCAGGCGACACCTGACTTCAGATGTCGCCGAGTCTCGTCAACCTTAGGTGCGGGGAGGGCGAGGCATCGCGCGCTTGGCGCGAGGTTGGCCACCGTCTTTGTCGGCCCCTTCCGAGGCGAGTTGAACCTGCGACGACTGCTCAGCCTTACCTTCCAGAATGGCGTCAGCGAGGCGAGCGGCCACCAGTTCGATCGAACGGATCGAGTCGTCATTGCCAGGGATTGGCAGATCGATCACGTCTGGATCGCAGTCTGTGTCGATGAGTGCGAGCGTCGTGATGCCCATCTTACGGGCTTCGTTGACGGCGTTCTTCTCCTTCTTCGGGTCGAAGAGCACCAAGCACTCGGGCAGACGAGACAGGGTGCGGATGCCACCCAGATTTCGCTGCATTTTGCGGTACTCGCGACGCAGCGACGACTGCATCTTCTTGGAGTAGGCGGCGAACTCTTCCGTAATGGCCGTTTCCGACCCGGGCATCAGTCGCTCGAGTTCTTCCAAGCGAGCGAGCCGATTGCGGATCGTGCGGAAGTTGGTGAGCGTGCCACCGAGCCATCGCTCGCTGACGTAGGGCATCCCACAACGAGCTGCTTCCCGCGCAACGGCATCCTGGCCCTGACGCTTCGTGCCCACAAACAGCACGAGGCTACCGGACGCGGCAACCTGCTTGAGGTACTTCCTTGCCCGCAGCAGGCCGCGGATCGTCTCGCGGACATCGATGATGTGGATCAGGTTCTTACGACCGTGAATATACGGCCGCATCTTCGGATTCCAGCGGCTTGCGCGGTGGCCAAAGTGGACACCTGCTTCGATCAACTCCTGAGCCAAAACACTCGACACGCTGACGGTCTCACGAAAAAGGAAGGATGAAGCCGCGGCGGACGTCCGTTTCGCCCACGACGCGAGTCTCGCAGAGTATTCTGTTTGGAGGTCCGGGTCAACGCACCCCTGCGATATCCCGCAGCGTAGGGGCTGACGCTTGAATCGGCCTGTTTCCGGCCACTACACTCTCGCCGACGGCTCGTTTCCGAGACCGTTTTGCCCTGGAGCCCCCCGGCGACATTCCCGAACGCGTTTCCGCGTCGTTCCGCGGAATCCGACCGGAGCAGACAGGATTGCCCCGGAGATTCCCGCCCGCCATGCGTCACGTTCTCTCAGCCACTGTCCAAAACGTCCCCGGCGTGCTGTCGCACATTTCCGGCATGTTGGCCTCTCGAGGCTACAACATCGACAGCCTCGCGGTCGGGGAAACCGAGGACCCCGGCCTTTCGCGCATGACCTTCGTGGTCCGTGGCGACGATCGCGTGCTCAACCAGGTGCGGCTCCAACTCGAAAAAATCGTCACGGTGGTCGATGTCAGCGACATCAGTTCTCAGGATTACGTCGAACGTGACCTGATGCTGATCAAGGTCAAAGCTCCTGCCGGAGCCGTGCGTTCGCAGGTGAAAGAGCTTGCCGACATTTTTCGTGGCAAAATCGTGGATGTCGCCGGCGATAGTGTGATCGTGGAGATTTCTGGCACGGAGAGCAAAATCGAAGGCTTCATCGACATGATGCGGCCGCTCGGAATCATCGAGCTCGTTCGTACTGGCCGGATCGCCATGATTCGCGGCAATGAGCCCGAGTTTGAGTCAGAAGTGAACCTGGCTCCGGCGGATCATGCGATTTCGCCGGAAACCCTGGCTTAAACGGCTAGCCTTCGCACCCAACCCCATTTTTCCGACGCACTCTTTTTTTACAGTCAACGAGGAGAACCCTGTGCCCGCCACGATTTATTACGACGCAGACGCCGATCTCAAGCACCTCGCCGGCAAGACCATCGCCATCCTCGGCTACGGTAGCCAGGGGCATGCTCAGGCGCAGAACCTGCGGGATAGCGGGTTGACGGTCGTCGTAGCCCAGCGGCCGGGCGGCCCCAACTACGACCTCGCCAAGAGCCACGGCTTTGAGCCGATGAGCGTCGAGGATGCCGTGAAGCAGGCCGATGTGATCAATATCCTGCTGCCAGACGAGTTGCAGGGCGACGTCTACAAGACCTCCATCAAGCCCAATCTGAAGCCCGGGGCCGTCCTGATGGCCAGCCACGGCTTCAACTTCCACTTCTCGCAGATTGAGCCGCCAGCTGGTCATGACACGCTGCTCGTGGCTCCCAAGGGGCCTGGTCACCTCGTTCGCAGCGAGTATGAGAAGGGGGGCGGCGTGCCCTGCCTGATCGCGCTTGGCGAGGGCGCCAGCGAAGCCACCAAGCAGATCGGCCTAGCCTACGCCAAGGGTATCGGTGGCACACGCGGTGGTGTGATCGAGACCACCATTGCTGAAGAGACCGAGACCGACCTCTTCGGTGAGCAGGCCGTGCTCTGCGGCGGTGTTTCCGAACTGATCAAGGCGGGCTTCGACACTCTCGTTGAGGCGGGTTACCAGCCGGAAATGGCCTACTTTGAGTGCCTTCACGAGATGAAGCTGATCGTTGACCTCCTCTACCAGGGCGGTCTGGAATACATGCGATACAGCGTCTCCAACACCGCCGAATACGGCGACTACACCCGCGGCAAGCGGGTGATCACCGAAGAAACCCGTGCCGAAATGAAGCGGATTCTCGAAGACATTCAGAGCGGCAAGTTTGCTCGTGACTGGATCCTCGAGAACCGGGCCGGTGCGGCCAGCTTCAAGGCGACGCGTCGCCGCGAGCGGGAGCACCTGCTCACCGAAACCGGCCGCTCCTTGCGGAAGATGATGAACTGGATCGATTCCAAGGAGGTCTGAATGACCCCTGAAGAGCGCGAATCGCGGAAGCTCTACAACGATCTCGAGCCGGGTGACCGGGTGGAGGTGGTGCATGGCGTGACGGTTGGTTCGTCTGCCGCCTGGACCACCACGACCACCGGTCGGGTGCTACGGCGGGAGCGTCGTCGGCATGGGCTTCACTTCCGTCGCAACCACGACGACAAGGTCTTTTCCGACGTGCTGATCCTGGCCCGTGACGATGGTGAACTCACCACGATCACGATGGATGAGTTCACGCGGCTGAAGAAGCTTGTCTGAGCAGGTGTTGAAACCGGTCGTGGGCCTTCGTGCGCCGTTGACGGGGGCGCTTGGGGCGAGCCCAAGCCGATGAGCCGAGCGTTCG
>JBMTLP010000177.1:0-6592 GCA_049433245.1 Pirellulales bacterium | reverse complement strand
CAACGAACAGCTCTTCGAAAGGCTCGCAAGCTACGGCTACCACGCGATCCAGCCACACTACGCACGGCAGTGGTTTGGCATCGTCAAGCCCACGGATCGCATGGCCAGGGGCCTGGTGCGGCTTGAGGCGGCAACGGGCCGGGATGTCAGCCCCCAGGTGGAGATTCCGTTTGCCGATGGGATGGCCGAGCGGAGTCACCAGTTTGTGCGGTGGCTGGCCAAGGAGCATCCGGAGGGCCGCTGGGAACAGTTTCTGGCGAAGGATCAACAGGGGCTCGACTGGTCGAAAGTGATCGTGGCGGGGGCGTCACACGGCTCCACAACCGCGGCCCGCTTTGCCAAGGAGGTGGAGGTCGCTCGGGTGGTGATGCTCTGCGGGCCCCGAGATCAGGAGCAAGATTGGCAAAGTTTGCCCTCGGCAACGCCCGTTGAGCGGTACTTCGGCTTTTCGCATGTACTCGACGGCGGATGGACCGACGACCACTACTGCCGCTCATGGGAACTGTTGGGACTGGCGGAGTGCGGGCCGATCGTGAGCGTGGACGACGCCCTACCCCCGTACGGCAACACGCGTCGCCTCATCTCGGCTGCTGATGTGGGAGGCGACGCTGGGCGGGCTCACTCTGCGGTGACACCGGGGCGAGCCTCGCCACGTGATGCCAACGGGCGGCTGCTGTACGATCCGGTCTGGGAATACCTCTTCACGCACCCGGTGGAGCAGGTGGCAAGTCCTGTCGGTCGCGATCCCGACTGCGAGCATGACCATCCGCTGTGATCGTCGATTCAGACCGATGGTTGCGAGTTCCTGCTCAGGAGGGTACGGCTGATGCAAGATGTGATGCATGAAAAAGTTGTTCGTCCAGCACCAGGCTGGGCGATGCTTGTGATCTGCTTGGCGCTGGTGGCGCTCGCGCCGACGTTGATCGTCTTCGGAGCCGCCTCGCGGACAGGGTTCCTCGTGTTTCCGGGGGTGCTCTGCGGTCTCGCCTTTCTTGTAAGCCTCGCAGGCTTTCAGGCCGTTCAGCCGAATGACGCTCGTGTGCTTCTGCTGTTTGGGTCGTATGTGGGGACGATTCGCAGTAGCGGTTTTTTCTGGGTCAATCCCTTCTACACAAAGAAGCGGATCTCGCTGCGGGTGCGCAACTTTGAAACTGGCTCGGTGACCACGCCAGAGGTCAAAGATCCGACGGGCAAGATTCTCACGCAGAGGACCCGTTCTGCGGGGCGGCCGTCGAAGGTGAACGACCGCGACGGCAACCCGATCGAGATTTCCGCTGTGGTGGTGTGGAAGGTGGTGAATACGGCCGAGGCGCTGTTTGAAGTCGATGACTACGAAGACTTCGTCGCCGTGCAGAGCGAAGCGGCCCTGCGCAGCCTCGCGTCACGCCACCCCTATGACAGTGAAGATCATGAGGTGTCGCTGCGAGGGAGCACAACGGAAGTCAGCGAGCAGTTGCAGGAGGATGTGCAGGAGCGGCTCGATAAGGCGGGGGTGGAGGTGATTGAAACGAGAATCAGTCATCTCGCCTACGCTTCTGAGATCGCGGCAGCCATGCTGCAGCGGCAGCAGGCTCAGGCGGTTGTGGCGGCGCGGATGAAGATTGTGGAAGGGGCGGTCGGGATGGTACAGATGGCGCTTGATCACCTCGCCCGTGATCAGGTGGTGCATCTGGATGATGACCGTCGTGCCGCAATGGTGGCCAACCTTCTTGTGGTGCTCTGTAGCGACCGTCATGCCCAGCCCGTGGTCAATGCCGGTGAGCGGTAAGTTGTTGAGAAACGCGAATCCCCTCGATGCTGATCGGCACTGAAGAGGGGGTGCAGGAAGGGACCGACGCATGCTTGGCAGCTCGACGCTCGTGATTTACTACGGCATGAAGATCTTCCTCTTCATCAGCCTCGTTGGCGCGTTGATGAAGTCAGAGTTGATGCGCGAACAGACCTTGGGGCTCAGCGTGCTCTACTCGTTTGGCGTTGGCTTCCTGAGTTACATTTTCTTAGTGGGACCCAATGCCGATGCTGCCACTCCAGAAGACTGGCGCAACTGGGGGATCTGGCTCGGCGAAACCTTCGTGCTGTCGTGGCTCTACTTCAAAAGTCTGACGTGGTTCGAGGAAAGCAAACTTTTCTGGGTGGTGGTGGCTCTCGGGGCATTGGTGGTGTGGTTTTGAGGGGTGACGGGGTGAGCCTGCCTTGCAGGCGTGATGACAGCAACGGGGAACTGCAGTGAAAACCGCCTTTCTTTGCGAGCGATGTGGTACGCGTCTCGTTGCAAAGGCGTCGCTCGCAGGTCGCGCAAGCCGCTGTCCAAAGTGTGGGCAGCGGGTGTCGTGCCTGCAGCTGTCGATGCAGGCGAAGGAGAGTGGGGTGCCGCGGTCTCGCAGCAGTTAGGCGGTCTGACGTCTCCCAAGGCCCCCACTGCGGCGTCCGCCGCAGAACGTGAAGAAACCGGCTTCCGTCTTAAATCTCTCACGCCTGTCGGGATGCCCCAGCTAGAGCCGCGGTCACCGCGTGTTGCTGCCGCAAAGCGGACACCGCAAGACACCTCTCCGTCGGCTGGAAAGCCGCCGCAGCAACCCGGTCGGCGGGATGCCTTGCCTGCGGGAAAGGAAGCGTTGCCGCCGGCAAAGGAACAGTCGCCACCGGGAGCGATGGGGCACGCGTCGCTCGCGGATGAGACTGAGGACGAACTGCGAGGGTTGTTTGGCGACTCCGATGAGGTGGAGTTTGAGTTCAACCCACCGGAGACCATCGTTGCGCCAAGTCAGGTGCGGTCGGGCTCTTCCGACGTGCTGCGGGTGTATCGATCCGTGTTCAGCCTGCTGGCTCGTGGCACGCAAGGCATCAGCGAGGCGAGTTACACGATCTCATTCATGCTGCTGATTCTCGCGGTAGGAGGTGGCATCACGGGCAATCATGGGCTCGCCTCGCTCGGCTTGGGATTGATCGTGTTGCTCAACGTGATCGGCTTCGTCAGCGATCTCGCGAGTCTTGTGATGCTGTCGTTTCGCAAGGAGCCCATGCAGGGACTCCTGTTTTTGTTACCACCCTATGCGGCGTACTACCTCTGGACAGATTGGAAACGCTACCAGGAGGTGGTGGGGCGGATGCGGATTCCTGTGCTGATGTTGGGTCTTGTGGCTGTGGCGTACGCGTTTGTGCCCTGGCTCAGCGGGGAGCAGGATTCGGTGGCCGCGTCGTCAGCGGTGGAGACATCCGCAGATGGGGAGAGTCAGGATCTTCCCCCCGACGGGGCAGATGACCCGGCATCGGTTGGCGCGACACGCGTGGGCTACGGTGTTGGGCTCGTAGAAACCGCGGCAGGGTGGGTGTGGTCTTTCGTGGGGGGCGAGCCGAAGCATTTATTCCATTCCAGCGAACCGGCTGACGCGACCCCAGAGGGTGCGGTGCCACCGGGCGCAGAGAGTGGGAGCGAAGGTTGAAGAATGAACGCAACACCTGAGCGAGATGAACAACGCGGCGACGACGGCTTTTCGGAAATTGTTGTTGCGGCGGAGTTATCGCCGCACTCCAGCGCCGCAGATCAGCCTCAGACCTCACGAGTAGATGGTCAGGGAGTTTTCGACGATCCGTACCGCAAGGGCTTGGCGGTCGTGGCAGCGTTTGGCTTTGCCGGAAACCTTGGCTTTGCGGTGTTGCAAAGTGGAGTCCATGCATCGGAAGCCGATACCAGTTCTCTGTCGCTGCTCGTGCGGGCTATGGCGAATCTGATCGCGCTCGTTGCCCTCTGGCGCCTCCCTTCGCTCAGTCGCCGTGGTGCGGGGCTTCTCGAGTTTTTTCTTTTTGCGACAGAAATGCTGGTTCTCCTCGACAGCCAGTATGTCACGGGAATCCACCTGATTGATCAGAACGATCTGGTCGATGCGGTGGCGTTTCAGAAAAACGGTGTGTTGCGGGTGACCTTTTTGATGATGTGTAACGCTGTTTTTCTTCCGCATTCGCCAAAGTTGAGCGGGCGGATTGCGGTCACGATGGCAACCGCGCTCGTGCTCTGCCACGGCTTTGTCCTTGAGCATGCGCGAACGGCCCACTTGGTCATGGATGACGTCGCCAGTCATCGCGTGGTGATGTTCAATGTGGCGGTATTGGTGGCGGGAGCGGTGCTGGCAACGCTCGCGGCGTGGGTTTTGCGTGGTCAGCGTGACGTCATCAAAGCGGGAGGTCGTGTGGGGCCCTACCGTCTGCGGTTGACGCTCGACAGCGGGGGGATGGGAAAGGTCTATCTGGCAGATCACCACACCCTCGCGAGGCCATGCGCTTTGAAGGTGCTCCGAGCCGGGCGCCGGCATGGCGAGGTGGATCGTGAACTTTTCGCACGCGAACTCAACCTCGCCTCTATGCTTCGGCACCCAAGCGCTGTGGCGATCTACGACTGTGGCCTCACGACGGACGGCTCCCCTTACTATGCGATGGAGTTTTTGCCCGGCTTAACGGTGGCCGGTCTGGTGCAACGCTTTGGCCCCGTCTCGTGCAGTCGCGCAATCTACGTGCTCACTCAGGTCTGTGGCGTGCTGCAGGAAGCGCACGGGTATGGTCTTGTTCACCGTGATCTCTCTCCCTCCAACGTGTTTATCGCGGTGCTCGGCGGGCAGTGTGATGTTGCCAAGTTGCTCGATTTTGGAGTGGCAGCGACTGTGGGAGACTCACACGATCCCACGCCAGGACGCGTAGCAGGCACGCCCGCCTACATTGCCCCCGAGCAGGCAGTTCGCACAGCAACGGTTGATCATCGTGCGGACATCTACGGTGTGGGAGCGCTGCTGACCTATATGCTCACGGGCCATCCACCGTATGAAGGCGTCACACAGGAGGAAACGCTTGTGCGTCTCGTGTCGGAGCCTCTCAGCGATGTCGCAGCTCGGCTCGCAGCGTTTCCGGAGGACGTGAAGGCCGTTGTCCTCCGCTGTCTGGAAAAAGACCCGAAAGACCGCTTTGAGTCAGCGGCGGCATTGTTGTCGGCGCTGCGTCAGTGCGAGGCGGCGCACGGGTGGAACGCCGACGAGGCGCGGTCGTGGTGGCAAACCCAGATCGATGGCTGATCAAGTTGCTCTGCAGTGAGCCGAGAGAAGAGGGAGAGAGTCGATGAATATGCAGAAACTGCTGCAGGCAACAGTGCAGTTTAAGGCGAGCGACCTCCATCTGCAGGTTGGCAGCCCACCGACGGCGAGGGTGGACGGCACAATGGTCCCGTTCGACGCTCCCCCGTTAACAGCTGACGATGTGCGTGAACTCGTTGGGCAGGTTGCCGGAGGGGCGGCGCTCGAACGCCTCGAACGAGATCTCAGTTGCGACTTCTCACACTTCATCCCAGATGTTGCGAGATTCCGTATCAATGTCTTTCAGGAGCAGGGAAATCTCTGCATCGTTGCCCGCAGCATCCCCTTAGAGATCAAGTCGTTTGAGCAACTTGCTCTCCCGAGTGTGCTGCAGGAGATCGCAGAGGAGCATCGGGGGCTCGTGCTGGTGACTGGGACCACCGGCAGCGGCAAGAGCACCACACTCGCCGCAATGATCGATCACCTCAACCGCACCCGGCGGTTAAGGATTGTGACCATTGAAGACCCGATCGAGTTTGTCCACACATCGCGAAAGAGTCTTGTGGCCCATCGGGAAGTGGGGCGTGACACGCCGAGTTTTTCCGAGTCGCTCAAGCGTGCCTTGCGACAAGACCCAGATGTGATTCTCGTAGGTGAGTTGCGCGATGCGGAAACGATGCGGATCGCGTTGCAGGCGGCCGACACGGGCCACCTCGTGTTTAGCACCGTACACACCACAAACGCCTCATTCACGATGCAGCGTATTGTCTCGATGTTCTCAGCTGAGGAGCGGGATCTGCTCAAGGTCCAGTTGGCCACGAACCTTGCTGCAGTGGTGAGTCAGCGACTTGCCGTGCGAAAGGCCCCTGCCACCGGACGGCTGCCGGTGTTGGAAGTGATGCGGAATACTGCGGTAGTCAGCAAAGAGATTCTCGACGGTGAGATTACGAACCTGCCGCAAGTGATTGCCAGTCGCGATGCCGGCATGCAACTCTTCGATCAGCACCTGACCGATCTCTACAAGCAGGGCTCTATCCGCGGAACCGAAGCCCTGCGGCTGGCAACCAATCCCGAGGCCGTAGCCCTGATGATGCGGGGCATGAGCACCCGCGACATTGCCGCGGGCCTCATTCAGTGAGGGGCGTTACCCCGCACAACAAGCAGCGTTGATTCGCGCCGGCTCGGGTGATGGTAATCTTTCTTGGCTGCTGCTCGTCTGGCAACCGCAAGCGCAACTCAGATCTGGTCAGATCTGGGAGAGCTCAGGAACCTCGAAGCCCGCATTGTTGGAGTCTTTGAGTAGAGCGTTGGCGGCTTCGGCGTGATTGCCGGTGTGCCGCTCGGTTTCGGGGTCGAAAGTGAGCAGCGGGCCGACGTGGTAGTCGGCTCCATTCTCCGCGATCCCCACGCCATCGCGCATGATCGTGTGTAGCTTCATGAAGTGCTCGGCCACCTCGGGTGAGTCGCCGAAGCGGCAGGCCTTCTCGTTGAACGGCACTTTTTCTCCAAGCCGGTACGAGTTGTTCATCAGGTGG
>JBMTLP010000176.1:0-6603 GCA_049433245.1 Pirellulales bacterium | reverse complement strand
CAAGCGGTGGCCTACCGCCGGCGCACTTTGAACCTCCGAAACGCGACCGGATCGCTATGGCCGGCCAGACCCACCAGACCGCTGCGTCGATCGAGGCCCTTCGGGGGATGCTCGATCTGGCTGCGGTCAAACGAGTCGATGTCGACATCGAGGATCTTGGTGCCGTTGAGCGTCACGCGAATCCTCTGACCATCGACGTCGATTTCTTGGAAGTTCCACTCACCTGCCGGTCGCAGGTAGCCCGTCTTGGCTCCCACGCAGTGGTAGAGACTGCCGTGGGTCTGGTAGGGAAGCAGTTGCCCACCACCACCGGCAGCCAAACGCTTGTTGTAGCCGTCGGTGTCGATCACCTGAAGTTCGATCCCGTCGCTTGCCGAGTGGCCGCCGAGCGGCGTCCTCAGAGCGATGCCGTTGTTGCCAGCTTCAGGCAGCTTGAACTCGATCCGGATCGTGCCGTTTTCAAACTCTTCCTTGGACAGGAGATCGCCCCCTTTGCCGGGCTTGCAGACGATCGCACCGTCCTTGACCTCGTAGCTATCGACGGCGCCTTGCCAGGCAGAGAGATCCTTACCATTGACGAGTTCCTCGAAGCCATCGGCATTGCGTGAGGCAAGCCAGGCATTGGCTTCGTCAGCGCCAATCTCGCGGACAAACACGTTCTTCCAGCGGACTTCACTGCCGTGGGTCTGCAACTGGATCGGGCCGGTCGGAAATGCGGGATCAGCAAAGAAACCGTTGGGAACGGGATCCGGTTTTTGCGAACGCGTGTAGTAGTTGCTCAGCGGCGCGTCGTCGACCACCACTTCGCCATTGAGTTCCACGGTCACCCGCTCACCAATCATGGTGACATGGACCGTGTTCCACTCACCGAGCGGACGATCCATCTTCTTCAGCGGAAACTTGCCTTCGTCGGGATTGTTCCAGAGGGCCCCAGAGCCCTTATCCGCGCCGTTGACGAAAGCGTCTTCATTGGTGGGATCCCAGATTTGCACCTGAGGAATGCCACGGAGATACACGCCGCTGTCCCCCTTCGGCAGGATCTTGTAGTCGACGTAGAACTCGAAGTCACGGTAGTCGCGGTCGGTCGTCGCATAGAGGCCCGTGCCGTCGTTGACGAGTTCGCCATTCTCCACCCACCAGTGGGCCTCGAGATGGTCCTTCGAGTCGCCACCGCCCTTGATGCTCCTCTGCTTGTAGGCCGCCTGCTCCTCGGCGGACATCTTCGTGAGGTCGCGTGGATCACGGGTGCCCCAGCCATAGAAGCCGCTGAGGTCCTTCCCGTTGAACAGCGCCGTGAAGCCCTCAGGTGGCACGTTGTCGTCGGCCAGAATGGGCCCACCCACCAGAACCGCCACCAGCGTGACGACACCTGTCGCAAATCGCAGCATCATTTCCCCCCACCAACTTCAAAAAAGTTCGGAAGACCTAACCACTCGTGGGCGACAGCATACCCCCGTGACCACGCTCGATACAGAGCCCGCGCGACAGCGTTCCGACACGGCCCGCCTCAGCCATGCCGCTCACCGAGCGAGGGCTGAGCCCGAGGCTGACGTGACGGCGTGCAGGAGCGAGCGAAGCCTGGAGGGCGAAGCGACGCGGATGCTCGAGTGAGCCGAGGGCACGATGCCCAAGGCTCTCGTCCGGCTCGGCAGCCCTGGGCTCCGCCCGAGCGGACCCAAACGGCGGCCCTCAGCCATCCCGCTCACCGAGCCCCCGCCGCGAGGCGCCCCGCGGTATGCTGCCCCCTTCCCGCGCTAGGAGAACCCCATGTCGAATTCGCCGCCGCCTTCGGTCCTCGCCATCGTGGCCCACCCCGACGACATCGAGTTTTCGGCAGCGGGCACGATGCTCCTGCTCAAGCAGGCGGGCTGGCAGATCCACTACTTCAACGTTTCCGGCGGCGACTGCGGCAGCACGCTCACCGATCGCGATGAAACGCGGCGGATCCGTGCCGCTGAGGCCAGGAACGCCGCGGCGATTCTCGGCGCGGAGTTCTACGAGAGCGTCGGCCACGACATGCTGATCTTCTTCTGTGAAGACCTACTTCGAAAGGTGGCCGCGGTCGTCCGCCAAGCCAAGCCGCGGATCGTGCTTACGCACTCGCCGCAGGACTATATGGAAGATCACATGAACACCTGCCGCTTGGCCGTGACGGCGGCCTTTACGCACGGCATGCCCAACTTCGAGACGGTTCCGCCAACCGCACCCTATGACGGCGACGTGACCGTGTACCACGCCATGCCGCATGGCCTGTGTGACGGACTGCGGCAGCCGGTCGAGCCCGACTTTTACGTCGATGTTGAGAGCGTTCGAGAAACGAAAAAGCTGGCGCTCGCGGCCCATGAGAGTCAGCGGGCGTGGCTCGACGCGTCGCAGGGTTTCGACTACCTCGCCGCCTGCGACGCGATGAGTCGCAGCATCGGGGAGCGTTCGGGGACGTTTGCGCATGCCGAGGGCTGGCGGCGACACCTGCACCTTGGCTACTCCGCCGAAGAAACGTGCCCGCTCAGCGAGGCCCTCGCGGCGTCGCTCGTCTACCACAACCCGAAGGTTGAGAAGCCTCCGATACCCGTGGGGTGAAATCCAGCCAGAGGATTGCTACCGTTCTCCAGCACAGCCGCATCGCCCGCAGGCCCAACCACTTTGAGAAAGGCCCCCCATGCCACGCCCCTTGAGCCGCATCGCACCTGATTGGTGGGACTACACCACCCTCGATCCGGAACTCATTCGCGACGCAGCGAGCCTCTCGGTCGCCGACCTTGCAGCACTCTCGCGTCCAGGCTTTCGCGTGGTCTTCTACGACACTTTGGAAGACTTTTACCTAGCGGAAGCCTTGGAATACATCCACGCCTGGCGGCAGGCGACCGCCGAGGATCCCGTGGGCATCTGCGGCCCGATCGGCCCTACGGAGCAACTCCCCCTTGTGGCCCGGCTTGTGAACGAGTTGGAACTCGATCTGCGGCATGCCCACTTCTGGGGCATGGACGAATGGTACGAGAGCGGCCGCGAAGTGCCCGTGACGCATCCACTCTCCTTTGAGCGGGCCGATCGCGAGCTCTGCTTTGATCGCATCCGGGCCGACCTGCGGATGCCTGAAGCGAACCTGCACTTTCCCAAGGCCGACACTGCCGACTATGTGGCGAGTTGGGGTACAGTTCGGTGCGCTGTGATGCAGGGAGGGCAGGGGGATATCAAGCACTGGGCCTTCAATGATCCCTTGCGGCGTTCGGGCCCGCACGCCGACGAGCCACCACCAGCCAGCGTGTACCGCCAACTCTCCACACGCGTGGTCGAACTGCATCCGTTGACGCTCGCTCAAAACGCCCGCACCAGCGGTGGCGGCAACATCACCATGGTGCCCACGCAAGCGATCACTGTGGGCCCCGTGCAAACGTGGCAGGCGGAGAAAGTGTCGATTTGGCATGCCGGCACGCACGACAACCCGCTTGGACAGCGGCTGACAGCCCTGATGATTTCCAAGGGACTCGCCGATTCAAGCGTTCCCATGTCGCTCCTCGCGGATCATCCAAACGTCCAGTTCAACTACCTCCGTGGCGGCATCGGCACCTGCGACGTGGAGATGCACTAACGCGATGGCTCAAGCTACGTCGTCATCGCTGCCAGCGGGGTCTCACCAAGGCTACGGCCTGCTCACGCTCTCAACCCTCGTGGTGACCGGCATGATCGGCTCGGGGGTCTTCACCACGTCAGGTTATGCCCTCAAATCCCTCGGTTCACCACAAGCGGTTCTGGCTGCCTGGGCCGTCGCTGGCGTGATCGCCACGTGCGGTGCGATTGCCTTCGGTGCGTTGGCCGTCCGCATGCCCGAATCGGGTGGGGAATATCTCTACCTGTCGCGGAACGTGCATCCGTTTGCCGGGTTTCTGGCTGGGATCGTGTCGTTGACAGCCGGTTTCAGCGGCAGCGTGGCGCTCGCCGCGCTCGCCTGCGAGCAGTATCTCGGCCCGCTCCTCCCGCTGCCAGCCTGGCTGCCACCGCACGCGATCGCTGCCGCCGTGGTGCTCACCTGCGGTCTTGGACACGCGACTGCCTCGAGCCTCGCTGTGCGTGCGAACACCTTCATCGTGCTGGTGAAGATCACCGCCATCTTCACGTTGATCGGGTTCGGCTACGTGGCCATTGCAGGGCGAACAGAGCCCGCAGCTGCAGAGGTAGCAGCCACCCCCTCGGTCGGCAGTTTCGCATCGACGGTGATGTGGATCAGTTTTAGTTATGCAGGATTTAATCAGGCTGTGTACGTCGCATCAGAGGCACGTCGACCACAGCGGACCGTGCCAGCAGCCCTGTTGATCGGCACACTGCTGACCACCGTCATCTACCTCCTCCTGAACGATGTTTTTCTCCGTTCTGCAGATGTCCCCACGCTCGCCGGCCAGCCTGAGGTCGCGGCGTTGGCTGCAGCCGCCCTCGGCGGCCGTTCGTTCGAGGGTTGGATGCGGTTAGCGATCGGCATGTCAACCTTCTCCGCGGTGGCGGGCATGATGATGGCGGGGCCGAGGGTGTCGGCCAGCATGGCTCGTGACGGCGTGTTCCCGCAGGTGTTTACAGGTGCAAACGGCATCAGCCGGGCAGCGATGCTGCAAACCGCCCTGGCGCTGTCGTTGGTCTACCAAGCCTCGATCCTCGGCCTTTTGAACTATCTCGGCGTCACTCTTTCGCTGTTCTCCGCGTTTGCAGCAGCGTCGTTGTGTTGGCCGCGGCGGGACAGCAGCGGCGATTCACCGCACGCCCTGGTGCTCGCGGCCGCTGGACTCTACGTAACCGCAACCGTTGTGTTTGTGATCCTGATGACGTTGCACGAGCCGAAGCACATGCTTGGCACCCTTGCCACGGTCGCGATCGGTGGAGCGGTGTGGCCACTCGTTCGCCGCCGCGCCCCTGCAGGAGGCTGACGCGTGCCCCACCGCTCACAGCAGTTCCTCCTGATCGAAGAGTGATGCAAATGCGTCTGGCCGACCGCGATCTCCTCCGCACACAGACCTTCGTCGCCGGCCGCTGGTGCTCCGCCGACGACGGGAGTGAGATGGCTGTCGTCAATGCAGCCAGCCGCGAGGCGTTTGCCACCGTGCCCAGGATGGGCTCCAGCGATGCCAGCCGGGCGATCGAGGCGGCGGCAAACGCTTTGCCTGCTTGGAGGCGGACGGTGGCCCACGAACGGGGCCGCGTGCTGCGGCAGTGGTGCGAGTTGGTCCGCACGGCCGCCGACGACCTGGCGACCCTGATTACGGCCGAAGGGGGGAAGCCGCTTGCCGAGGCTCGCGGTGAGGTGGCTTACGCGGCGGGGTTTCTCGAATGGTTTGCTGAGGAGGGGCGACGGGCCTACGGCGACGTCATTCCACCGCACCAGGCAGACAAGCGGCTGCTCGTGCTGCGGCAACCCGTCGGCGTGGCCGCAGCGATCACGCCCTGGAACTTCCCTGCAGCCATGATTGCCCGCAAAGTCGCGGCGGCCTTGGCTGCCGGCTGCACGATGGTGGTCAAGCCAGCGCCACAAACACCCCTGACGGCCCTGGCGCTGGCCGCCCTCGCTGAGCGAGCAGGGCTCCCCGCTGGCGTGCTCAACGTGGTCACCACCGACGCCAGCACATCACCCGCCATTGGCGAAACCCTGTGCCGCAGCCACACCGTGCGGGCCCTGTCTTTCACCGGATCGACCGCGGCCGGCAAACTCCTCGCCGCACAAGCCGCAGCAACGGTGAAGAAAGTCTCTCTCGAACTCGGCGGCAACGCCCCGTTCATCATGTTTGGTGATGCCGATTTGGATTCGGCGGTCGACGGCGCGATGGATGCCAAGTTTCGCAACGCTGGACAAACCTGTGTCTGTGCCAATCGGTTCTACGTGCAGGCCCCTATAGCCGACGCCTTTGCCGCACAGCTCGCCGAGCGGATCGCGGCGTTGAAGGTTGGACCGGGCGACACCGAAGGGGTCACGATTGGCCCCCTGATTGACGAGCGAGGACTCGCCAAAGTTGAGCGGCATGTGGCCGACGCCCAATCGCACGGTGCAGCAGTGATCCTCGGCGGCAAGCGACACCACCTCGGCGGCACCTTCTTCGAACCGACCGTGATCTCCGGCGCGACCAGCCAGATGCTCATTGCCAGCGAGGAAACCTTCGGCCCCGTCGCTGCCGTGTTTCCATTTACCGACGAAGCCGAAGCGATCGCCCTCGCCAACGCTACCGACGCGGGCCTTGCATCCTACTTTTACACCCGTGACCTCTCCCGCGCGTTCCGCGTTGCCGAAGCTCTCGAGTATGGCATGGTCGGCATCAACACTGGCCTGCTCTCAACCCCGGTCGCCCCCTTCGGCGGCATCAAGAACTCCGGCGTTGGCCGCGAAGGAGGCCGCTACGGCCTCGACGAATACCAGGAACTGAAATACGTCTGCCTCAGCATTGACGAAAACGCACCCACGTAGAGTTCGTGTGCTTGACGCACCCCAACCGCCAGGCGGGCATGCCGTGCCTCGCAACACGCGCCCCGAGCGGGGGGCGAGCCCGGGCCGCAGGAGCCGGCTTTGCAGTCGAGCGCAGCCCGGAGGGCGAAAGCGAGAATGCATGAGTGAGCGTAGCCACGATGGCG
>JBMTLP010000175.1:0-6619 GCA_049433245.1 Pirellulales bacterium | reverse complement strand
GCCTCCACACGGTAGTCATCTCCCAGCAAGGGTCCTTCCTGAGGCGCGTCGAGATCCACGATCACATTGACGCGCTGCTCCTCAACTCCGAGCGGCGACACCTTGGTGAAACCCCGCGGCTCGACGACCCGCACGCGACAGGCCAGAGGTCGCCCGCCACCCCAATCCGTGATCTCGCAGATGTCACCCGCTTGCACAAGCACGGCATCTTCAGAGATCAGGTCGATCACCGCTTCGAGGTCTCGCGGGTTGCCTACCTCCACGATTTCCGCACCCGCTGCGACGATCCCTTCTCCCTCGCGAATCACTCGCAGCACACGCCCACTGATCGGGGCCGTCAGAGCGAGCTGCCAGGCTTCCGAGCCGATCGTCGGGTCGCCAGCCTGCGTGGGCCGCGAGCGCACGAGCGCTGCGTTGGCGACACCCAGCACATGCTCGGCCACCCGGATCTGTTCGTGGGCTTCCTCCGCTTCCTTAACCGCCGTCTTCCAGGCCCGCTCATACGCGTCGAGTTCTTCGTGCGTGATCGCTTTCTTCGGAAAGAGTTCGACGGCACGGTCCAAATCTGCCTTCGTGTATTCCACCTGGATGGCTGCTCGTTCACTCGCGCGGTCCGCCAGGCTGCGGATCGCCTTGGCGGTTTCCACACGTGCGACCGCGTCGGCTTCAGCGCGGGGATCGAGAAGCGCTGGATCGGGAGGATCGAGCACCGTGATCACCGTGGCGTTGGCAACCACCTCATCCCCTGGGTGGAGGTCCACTCGGGCCATCCTGCCCGACAGTGGCGCTCTGACCAGATACCGCTCCCGGATCCGGGTGACGCCGTCATCGGCGACGCGAACAGCAAGCCGCCCCCGCCCAACCATGCCAACATCGACCAGGGTCGGGAGTGGTCGCAATCCCCAAACAATGCCAGAGGTCACGACGAGCACAACGACGATGCTGAGCAAGCCGACAGGAAGGCGACGTCGCTGCATGGTCAATCTCGCACCTTAAGGACCGCCACCAGGTCGAGCCGGTCGAGCAGTCGACGCACGATGCCCGAAGTGAGGAGGGCGGCCAAGAAGACCGTTGCTGCTGAAACGGCATACGTCCTTGGATGGACAATCGCCGGCACGCGAAACAGATCTGTATCGTAGCCCCAGGTCGTCACGTGCACGAACCCCAAACCGAGCAGAAGCCCAAGGGGTACGGCGGCCAACGTCAGGATCGCCTGCTCACCGATCAGGACCGCTGCCACCTCGCGGCGTGTGTAGCCGAGCACCCGCAGGCTGGCCAGGTCGCGTGATCGTTCGATCACACTCTGGCGGGCGGTGGTGGCCACGACTCCGCAGGCAATCACCACCGCAAACAGCGTGTTCACTGTTCGCATCCGCAGAAGCGTTTGGGCAATCGTCTCACGAAACGTATCAAGCTGTCGTTGCCGGGACACGAAGCCAGCCACCCGCGGACTGTCCGCCAGGCGACCATCAATTGACGTGGCAGCGGCCTCGTCGATCGCCAAGAACGCTCCCGAAAAACGGGGACCCTCGTGGAGCAAATGCTGCAGCACCTCCCCCGGCACCCAGGCGGATGTGCCCACCATGTCATCGACCAGCCCTGCCACCACCAACTGCGTGGTGCGTCGACGCCCCTCCAGCAGATCCACCTCGATCGCATCACCAAGTGTGGCCCCGAGAAGTTCCGCCAACCGTCTGCTCAGCAGCAAGCCGTCGCTGCGCGGCTGGTGCATGCGTCCGTGCATGTCGAGGATGCGAAACAGGCTGCCGCCGGGCTCGAGCGCCATGATCTCCTGTCGCCGTTCCGACTGACCGTACCGGAGCGTTGCCGCCACCACTCGAAAGGGCTCCACTCCCTGCACGCCGGGCAGCCCCCTGAGTTCTGCCACCGCGTCGCGGCCGACGGGCTCAACAAACACAAGCGAACGGTCGAAGCGTTGCACCTGCGTGAACTGAAACGTTGCCAGATGCTCCACGGCGTCGCCCACAAACATGCCGAGCACCATCACCGCCGCCCCCAGCGAAATCCGCAGCACCGACAGGGCCGATCCCCAGCCGCTCCAGCACCGACACTCGATAGACGGCGGGAGGTTCCGGCTGCATCGCTGCAGCAGGCCGAATACGAATCGCCCGAGCCACGGCCTGGGCCACGCCGCCCATCGCAGCCACCGAGGCGACCGTCATCGACGAGACCACCGCCAGTGGGTCCAATTCAAAGGTGAGTTGCGGAAAACGAAAAAAGTGCGTGTACATTTCCGCGAGGTTCACACCCAGCCACCACCCCAGCGGCACGCCCATCGCTGCTCCCCACACGAGCACCACCAAGGCGAGTTTCAGAAAGTGGCTGCCGATCTCAAACGATGTGTAGCCAAACGCCGCGAGGGTGGCGATCTGTTCCCGCTGTGTGCCGATGAGCCGAGACACCACGAGGTGCATCAGGATCGCGGTTACGGCGAGGAAGACCAGCGGGGCCACGCGGCTCATAGTTCGTTGGTGAGGTAGCGGAGGGAGGTTTGAAACTCACGCCCGTACCTACCAAGCCCCCCGTAGCGATCAAGTTTGCGATCGATCGTGCGGCAAACCTCCCGGACCGAGGCCCCGGGGGTGACCACGGCCACGACGTCGTTGAAGGCGTCGGCCATGTCAAACGCCGAGGCCAGGCCGCGCCGCCCCATCCACAACACACCGAAGGAGCGATCATCCGGAAAAGGACCGCTCGGGCCAATCGTGTACACATACTCCGGTGACGTGGCGATCCCAACGATTTTGAGCTGAGTGCGTCGGCCATTGAGAATGGCCACGAGGTGATCTCCCGGAAGCAAACCATGCGTCTCGGCGAAGCCCGCAGCCATGACGGCCTCTTCCGCTTGCCCGGAATCGGGCAGACGCCCTCGCAGTACGTGCAGTCGGTTGAGTTGAAGAGACTCGTCGGTGTTCTCTGCGGGGAGTGATATCAGGCGGCCTACGGCGGGCACCCGGCTGCCGTCGGTACCGCGGAGATCGAGCGTGACGTCGTGTACGACGCGGCTCTCGAGCTGGGCAATCCCTTCGATGGCGGCGAGGCCGCGAGCCACGGATTCCGGAGCCCGCCTGAGATGCACAAACAGGTCGGCGAAATGCGACTCACGGGCGTAGAGGTGCTGTGTCGCCTCGAGCGAGCGGTGCATGCTCCAGGACATTACCAACACCGCCACGCCGCAGGCCATCACGACCGCGACCGCTGCCAGTTGCGGGGCCAGCCGCAGGCAATCGCGAACAAGTTTTCGGTCGAGGACAGACATCATGCACACCCACCGGCAGCGTGGCTTACCAGTGCACGGACTGGGGGCTGAGCCGCTTTTCGTTGATCTGTTCGTTGACGATGCGTCCGTCGGACATCATGAGAACGCGATCCGCGATCGCGGCGATGCCGGCGTTGTGGGTGATCAGAATCGTGGTCGAGCCCAGTTCCTGACTGACTCGGACAAGGGCATCGAGCACGACAATGCCAGTCTTCGCGTCAAGCGCCCCGGTTGGCTCGTCACAGAGCAAAACCTCGGGGCGTTTGACGATGGCCCGAGCCACAGCCACCCGCTGTTGTTCCCCGCCGGAGAGTTGGGAAGGAAAGTGGTCACCGCGATCAGCGAGGCCAACCATGGCCAGGGCTTCCTCGGGGAGCATCGCATCCCGGGCGATATCGGCCACCGCCGCCACGTTCTCAGCAGCCGTCAACGCTGGGAGCAAGTTGTAGAACTGAAACACAAACCCCACATGGTTGCGGCGGTAGGCCGTGCGGGAGGCATCGTCCCCAGCCGTCAGGTCGTGATCCTGGAAGGTCAGGCTGCCGGCCGTGGGCACGTCGAGGGCGCCGAGAATGTTGAGCAGGGTCGACTTGCCACTCCCTGAAGGGCCAAGGATCACCACGAACTCGCCCTGCGTGAGCGTGAGGTCGACCCCCTGCAACGCCCGCACCTCCACCTCGCCCATGCGGTAGATGCGGGTCAGCCCTCGAGCAACAAATGCGGGTGTGGACACAGCAGAGCAACTCCAACCCGCAATTCTACCTTCTGCCGGCGGTGCACATCGCAGCCTGATGCCGAGCAACGCCCCAGAGAACAGGGATCACCAACCGGTCCACAAGCGGCGTGGAGTCTCGGGCGGTTCAGCTCACCCCGCCTTTTCCGCCAACTGGCGGATGTGGTTCAGCACCCGGCGATGGATCGCATGAATCGACAGATCACTCCAAAGTTTCCAGTAGCCCTGAGGATGCATGTCGAAGGTGTACCAGGTGCGACCTTCCAGCCGCGTTCGGCCGTTCTCTAAGGGCACCAGCCGAAACTCACCTCGTCGACTCTTGAGCGTCTGCTCCTCCAGGTGTGGCGGATGCACATGCCGCCAGGGTGAGAGTTCGACCATGGGATCGGGCTGACTCGTCACATCAAAGGCGAGACGCGACGGTGGCTCCCAGGCCGTGACTGGCTCCACGAAGTCGCCGGTCGTGAACTCGCAGTGCCGCACCGCCCCCACGCCCGTCCCTTCGATGCGTGCCCGCAACGGACAGGCGATCCCGCAGCGGAAGAACCACTCCTCTGGCTCCGGCAAGTCGGGAAAGGCCACGACATGTGGCCACACCTCAGCAGGTGGGGCGTTCACCTCAACGGTCGTCAGCACGCAGTACTCCGGCGAGTGCTGCACAAGCGACTCCGCCCCCGCCAGGAGCGGCAGAGCCAGCAACAGCGGAACGAGTGTCTGCACCTTCGCCGACGTGGCATCCGCCACCGCCTTGCCGAGAATCACCCCGCCAACCGTGAGGGGCGAGACGATCGGTGCGGCCATCACGATGCAGATCGCTCCCTCGATCGCAAAAACCAACAAGACTCCGGCCGCGACGAGCACCAGCGCAAAGCCCAGGCGGATCGTGCTCCTGAGCGACCTCCGCCGCGGTCGGTTGAAGAGAAACCCCGTGACCGCCCCCATCACCAGTGGTGTTCCCAGGAACAGGGCTGCGGCGTAGCTCTCAATGAGGTACACACACACGACAACATTGATGCCCCCCACCGCCAGGCCTGCCAGGACCGCCCACAACAAGTCCCGCGGTGACGCAGCGACCGGCTCCAGCGGGGACAAACTTTGGTCAGGCTCCCAAGCCGGCTGCGCTCGGTCGCCGCAGAGGCCCAGACCGAGCATCACAAGAACGCCGAGCAGCGGCACGAGCACAAACACTCCAACCCAGGGGGAGAGGCCGGCCGACGCCGCACGACGCACGCTCATCGAGAGCGCGATCCAGACGAACGGCAGATTCCAGGCGAACAAGGCCCATCCGAGCCATTCCGGCCCGGCGTCCAGTACGTCACTCCGCGCCGCCAGCGAAGGGTTGAGAAAGTCGATCGGTGAAAACCAAAGCCCGGTCAGGCCCCAGATCACTGCCGCTTCACAAGCGTATTTCACCGCCGCCAGGCAGAGCCCGCTGACGAGATACGCCTGCCGTGATACCGGCAGCGACACACCGAGCCACAGACGCACCAAGAACGAGACGGTGATCACAAATCGTCCTCCACCCAAACGGGGCTGCTCGACCGGGCAGCAGCCACGGTTCGCCTAACGGCCTCCGGCGTCTATCGCTCCCGGCAGCGCCTTCAGAACCACCTCAGCCACGTGTTCACCAAGAGCCCGAGAGCCCTCTGCGGAGTAGTGAACATTCGCTGGCTGCTGCAGGTCCGCAACGGATTCTGCGAACGCGAAGAAGGGGTCGGTCGCGATGCCCCCCACCTCGGCAATCGCTTCGGCCGCGGCTGCGTTGTACCGCTTCGCGTCCCCCGGCACACGGCCGGCAGCACCTTCGGGAACGGGCGTGGTCTCCCGCCAGATCACGACCTTCGCCTGTTTCTTGATCCGCTCGGCGAGCGTCTTGATGTTGGCCTTGTATGCATCAATCGGCACCTGAGGATGCGACGTCTCGGCGGCTGGATCGGCAAGGTTCTCACCGTTGGGCCCGAGGTACTTCAGGTCGTGCAAACCAAAGTTCCAGTGCACAACGTCCCACCGACGATCACCGAGCCACTGCTCGATCTCTTCGAGCCCGCGCGTGGTGGGCCCGCAGTTGGTCTTCGGACGAAACACGTTGGCCTTCCCTGCGAGGGCTTTCGGCGCGTCAAGGTGATAGCCGATCGAGATCGAGTCGCCGATGAGCAGCACGTTGGGCAGCGAGGGATCCACCTCTGGATCGAGATACGCAGGATTCACCCGTCGCTCACTCTGCGCCGAGGCTATAGACACCAAGGCAAAGACCAGCAGCACGGCCAAGACGGCATCGCGAGATCGCATAAATGGCTCCCCAAAGACGTGACGCAGAAACAGCAACAGTCTCCCCCGCCGCAGCACGTCGCAGTTCGCAGCCGCGGTCCCCCTCAGGCTCCGGCACCGCGAGGGAAACCGCATCTTATAACAGCAGGCATCCCGGCACGAAGCGACTGCAGGACGTTGGTGTTCCAGTCGAATGGCAGTCGAAATAACGCTGAGAAAGAATACCGTTTGATCGGACTCGCCGTGAACCGTCTCGCGTCCGAGTACGTTCGGATCGAGGTGCGGCTGCGGACGCGCGAACTCCACAGGTACACTCGCCTCTGTTCTGCTTGCTCTCC